>CAIPVD010000297.1 GCA_903868375.1 uncultured delta proteobacterium | reverse complement strand
GTTGGTCGTCGCCTCCCTGTGCATCTCCTTTAGCTTTAGCGTTGTTAAGTGCAGTACTTCATCTCCCCTTCTTGTTGCCGAGGAATCTTCTGGCGGTGACAGCGGTTCAACCGATTTCGGTTGATCACTTACGAGTAATTATCTGCCACGAAGCAAAGCTTGACAGTTCGGCATTCTTCTAATATTTTCGCCACATTAAATGAATATCTCTTTAGATTCCGCAATCAGCTCTGCAATAAAGAACCAGCTTTCGCTTCAGCACGAAGACGGCTATTGGTGGTACACACTCGAAGCAAATGAAACGATCTGCGCCGAAGCCATCTTTCTTATGCATTTTATGAGGGGTGGCTCCCCTATAAATGATCAGGTGCAGCAAGGGTTGGCGAGGCGCATAGCTTCCAAACAAGCTGCTGACGGTACCTGGGCGATATACTGGAACGGCCCTTCTAATCTTTCCACCACCATAGAATGCTATTGGGCGCTAAAGGTCGCGGGCTACGACACGCAAGCCGAACATATGCGCAAGGCGCGCGAATATATCCTGGCAAACGGAGGGCTTACACACTGCCGCGTATTCACGAAGATACATCTGGCGCAGTTCGGCCTCGTTCCATGGCCGGCATGCCCGGCAATGCCGCTGGAATTCATCTTTCTGCCAACATGGTCGCCTGTGAATATATACGAATTCTCGAGCTGGGCGCGGGCAACTATCGTTCCGCTTCTAATCATCATGAATAAGAAACCGGTGCGCCCTTTCCCTGTAATTAACGGCAAACCGTTCGACCTGAACGAGCTATACGTCGAGCAGAACACCGAGCGTAGCTGGCAATTCGAATCGGACAAGGAATTTCTTTCGTGGGAGCGGTTCTTCATTAAATTAGACAAGTTCCTTAAGGTGGTAAATAAGGTACCTAGCCCATTTGAAAAGATGGCGTTAAAAAAGTGTGAAGACTGGATATCGGAACATATCGAGCGAACCGAAGATATTTATCCCGCTTTGGCTTATGGCGCCATGGCATTATCGACGCTTGGTCACCCTAATACGCACCCGCCAATTAAAAAAGCGCTCGATGCATTAAGGAATTTTCAGCAATCGTATTCCGGCGACGATCTTCCTGCTATTGCTACACAAAAGGCCGGAAATATTATTCATCAGCAATGCTGCATATCTCCCGTTTGGGATACGCCATGGCAGCTTACGGCTCTCTTAGATGCAGGTGTTTCGCCAGATCATCCGCAGCTTATAAAAGCCGGTGAATGGCTCCTGTCAAAGCAGATAAACGAAGCCAAAGGCGATTGGCGGATCAAAAATCCTGATACGGCGCCTGGCGGCTGGTCGTTCGAATTCGAGAACGATTATTTTCCCGATACGGATGATACGATACAGGTCTTGCACGTTCTAAATAAATTGAAATTGGACCCGAAAATTAAAGAACAGTCAATAAAGCGCGGGCTTAATTGGCTTATGTCGATGCAAAGCAAGGACGGCGGCTGGGCCGCATTCGACGTGAATCAGGACCTAACCCTCGTCAACCGCATTCCGTTCTCCGATCATGGTGCTTGCCTCGATGAATCGTGTGCGGATATTACCGGCCGGGTCTTAAGCCTCGTTTCAGAGCTTAAGGAAGTTCCGCAGTTCAAGACAAAGATCGAGCGAGCGATAGATTTTCTTATAAGTTCGCAAGAAGATTCAGGCGCATGGGTTGGAAGATGGGGCATAAATTATATATACGGCACATGGTGTGCGATTACCGGCCTTTCTTCTATTAGCCGCGTCATTGCGAGCGATAGCGAAGCAATCTCACGG
>CAIPVD010000296.1 GCA_903868375.1 uncultured delta proteobacterium | reverse complement strand
GCTACGCAAATTGAGACATTCCAGCCGCTCCAAAAAACTTCGCAGTTTCGTAGATTGGCAAGTTGACGAAAATTTATTTTAGTATATCCTAGGGTCCACTTACTTGGGGGTAGATATTATGAGAAAAAAGTGGATCGTTGCTTCTTTAATGGCTGCCATCGTAGGCCTTTGCGTTTCGTTCATATCGATATACGAATACGTACATATAATGAAGAAGGGCCTGGAAGAGGCCAGCTTTTGTTCGCTGAACGAGGTCGTTAACTGCGACGTCGTTAACGCCTCCAGCTATTCCGAGCTTTTCGGCATTCCCGTAGCCGCCTGGGGTTTCCTGTTCTATCTATTCGTTGTATTCTATACGCTTTACCTAAAATTTTCCAAGGAGCCGCAGGAGCGGAGCCTATCCGTAATTTGGGTGATGAATATCGTTGGCTTCATTTGGACGATCCGAATGGCCTATATCAGCGCCTTCGTCCTTAAGGCGGTCTGTTTAACATGCCTTGCGCAATACACTATCAATCTCTTTCTTTTAATAGCGCTGACGGTTGCTTCAACCGTGCCTTTTAAAGAAAGGATCGGCTGCTTGTACTCCAAAAAAATATTCTCACATTCTCTGACCTTAGCTATGGTATTTGGCCTTGGTTATCTTTTTGCGCTCGCATCTATCGGCAGCGCGGAAGGCAAACCATCATCTGCCGATGTTAAAGAGATGGTGAACGCGCATTTTATTCAGTCGCTTAACGAGTTCAAGCCAGAAGACCTGGCCGGTGCGCCGGTTTGGGGCAACCCGAACGCCAAGGTAACGATCGTCGAATTCAGCGATTTCCAATGCCCGTTCTGTAAAATTGCGGCGTTCAATATCAAACCGTACCTGCAGGAGTTCAAAGATAACGTGAAGTTCGTCTTCATGAACTATCCGCTCGACAGTTCTTGCAATAAATATATGGAACACGGCATGCATAAGGACTCATGCCTTGCGGCAAGGGCCGCGGCCTGTTCGCAGGAAAAGGGAAAATTCTGGGAATATCACGACAGCGTTTTTAAGAACCAGACCAAGATATCGCGCGATATGCTCGTGAAACTGGCTGAACAGGTTGGCATCGAAAAGGCATGGATGGAATCGTGCATCGATAGCGAAGAGGCACTCGCAAAGGTCCAGAAGGATATAGAGACTGGCCACCACGTTTATATTATGGGCACACCATCGGTCTTTATCGACCAGCGGCCGCTTCGTTATTGGCGCTCGCCGGATGCGCTTCGCGCAGTTGTTAAAGAAGAGATAAAGAGGGCAAAATAGCCTATGGACGTGCAACAATTTCCACCTTGGTTCATTTATCTGGCGGTCGGCCTTTTTGGCGCCTGCATCGGAAGTTTTTTGAACGTCTGCATTTATCGCCTGCCTCTTGGGCGATCGATAGTTAAGCCCGGTTCGCATTGCCCTCGTTGCCGCGAACCCCTTAAATGGTACGATAACATCCCGCTCTTCAGTTATGTTGTATTACAAGGCAAGTGCCGACACTGTGGCGGGCATATTTCTCCACGCTATTTGATCGTTGAGGCGATAACCGTAATCCTATCGATCGCCACGTTCTATCATTTTGGTTCGCTCGTTGAGTACCTGATCTATTTCTGTTTCTTGATCGCACCTTTGATCGTCGTTACGTTCATCGACCTCGAACATAAACTCATACCTGATGTTATTTCGCTGCCAGGCATCGCAGCCGGTGCAATGGCGAGGCTTGCATTCAATCACGGCCCGTTAACACCCGCGATTATCGATATTATCTTGGGCGTTCTCGTTGGCGGAGGTTTCTTGGCGATAGTGGGCTTAGGCTATGAGTGGATAAAGAAACAGGAAGGTTTAGGTGGCGGCGACGTGAAGCTTGCCGCAATGCTTGGAGCGTTTTTTGGGTGGAAAGCGATAATTTTCATTTTGCTCGTAAGCTCAATTTTAGGTTCTCTCATAGGCTTGATCCTTATCTTTGTCTTCAAAAAGGGGCTGAAGTTTGCAATACCATTTGGCCCGTTCCTTGTAGCCGCTGGATATATCTACCTATTTTGGGGTGAGCAGATACTTGCCTGGTACCTCAAGTTATTCCACTAATTAATATTAATTATGCTTAATTATGTTACAAAGGTGACATATTTGTTAAAACTCTCTTGCAAGTTACGCTAAAAGGGAGTATTTTCCACGCTGTTATAGCTATGGAAAAAAATAACGTCCGAAAAATTCGTGAAGAGCTTCTTGTGAGCAAAGCGGAACTTGCTAGAAAGGCAGGAGTTTCTGCGCTTACTATCGATCGTATCGAAAAGGGCATGCCGTGCCGAATGGACACTATGCGGAAGATCATCTTGGCTTTGGGTCTTGGCCTAAAAGATAGAGAAGCCGTTTTTCCATCTACATAAAACCAAGCACCAAAATACAAATTCCAATCTCCAAATAAATTCCAATTACCAATATCCAGGTAATCAAACTGGAAAGTTTCGGCCATTTGGTTATTGTAATTTGGAGCTTATTTGATATTTGATGCTTGGAATTTATAATTTCCCAATATGTATAACCGAAAAGATCATTACTACAAGAAGGCAAAGGAAGAGGGCTTCGCGAGCCGTGCCGTTTATAAGCTTGAACAGATCCAATCTAAGTTCCGCGTAATTAAAAAAGGCGACAAGGTTATAGACTTAGGTTGTGCGCCGGGCGGCTGGCTTCAGAAGTTGTCCGAAATGGTGGGCGGGAAAGGAATGGTTGCGGGTATCGACATCCTTCCTATCAAGATAAAATGTCCGAACAATGTGAAATTCGTCTTGGGCGATATAAACGATGAAGCGGCGTTAGGCGCAACTATTGCCGAACTTGGTGGCGTGGCTGATGTTGTAGTTTCAGATATGGCGCCGAATACGAGCGGGCTTGCCTTCAAAGATTGCTATCTGTCTTATGAACTTTGCATGATGGCCTTGGAAGTCGCACAGAAGATATTAAAAGAGAATGGAAATTTCGTGGCCAAGATATTTCAGGGCAAAGAACTGGATGATTTTAGGTTAGAGCTTCGCAAATATTTCAAAAAAGTAAATACATATGCGCCCCCGGCAACAAGAGAAGGTTCAAAAGAGTTGTATCTGGTGGGGATCGGGTATCACTCTTCTGCGAACTGATTGTTTTTCAGAACAAATTTCATCCGAAAGACGGGATTATGAACAAGTGATCTTGTTAGGGTCGAAATAGCCATCTGCTCGCAAATGCTTGCCCAGTCGCTTTTCCAGGTAATCCATCGATCAAATTTGTAATTGGCACATTAATTGCTTCTGATTTTGCGCAAGTTGGCAACGCAAAAAAAGGAGGAGTTATGTCGTCTGTCAGAAATTGGCTAAGTGAAAATGTTCTGAAGCCTGTTGAAACCTTTTCGAACGGTGCAGTTCGCGACATTGAAAAGGCCGCTTACGATTATCAGGAGAATGTTGATGTGTTTGCAGGCAAGGTTTCAGGAAAGAATGCACAAGATGTAAACGTGAAGGACAGATCGATAGCGCTTTTGTCGCTCTTTGCGTCTGCTCTGCCATTTGCTTGCAGCCCGGCTCCGGCTGGCAATGCCAAGGGGCCTTGTGACTGGATCGATTGTAATGGACATGGTACCTGCTACGAGACATCTGCGGACTATTATTGTAAATGCGATGACGGGTATGAGAATGTTGGTGGAACATGTATCCCGGGCCAAAAAAATGATGTCCACGAAGATGTTATAACGAACAAAGAAGTTATAGAGAATAAAGAGGTCTTTGATAATGGAAATTATATAGGTTTAGATATCATTGAGGGGGATGAGGTTAGCATTGATACCCCTCCGGATCTTAGCGGCTATTCTCCGGAGAATCTTTGCATCGAGTTTGGCCTTAATTCATGTTTGAACGATAAATCAGCCATCATGTGTTACAACCCTGCTGCAAAGCCGCCGCATCGTTATCAAACGGTTGATTGTCCAGATGATCAAGTATGTAAGGACGGAAATTGCGTTGTGCCCGATACGGTGGTGGATCCGAAATGTGGTGGTGAAAATCATTCCGCATGCAAAGTGACCGACATAGTAGAGTTCAGCGAATATACTGCGTCAACTCATGATATAGACTATTATTGTGATATGCCATGTGCAGATGATACAGGCCCGAAGATGTCTTATTATCAGGAAGGATGTTTTAAAAAATATTCCATGGATAGTTATGCTTGTGAAAGTGATCCAACGGTTGCTTTGCCGGCAACTCTAGAAGTCTCTGGAAACGATACATGGTTAAAATTTGATATGGGCATAACTCCTCCCCCAAAAGCCTCATATTATAAACTGGATACGAAGCTAGGTTGGTTCAGTGACATTGCTGGTTGGGTGCCCGAGCTTAGCATCTATTTTGGCGATGACCTAAAAAGGGTAGTTCCATTTAGCGATGTGTGGGTCAAATGCATCTATAACTATTTGACGGATTTTGGGACCGAAGGGATCAATTCCAATGTTGTTAGAATAAATTTAGTGAACAGCGGAGCATTGGGAGAAGACGCCGTAGCCGGTGGCGCCTATGATGAATATTATTCCACGGTATGTACAAACTGGAAATATAAGAAGCGACTTGCTTATTTTGCTAAAGTGCGGATCTGGAGCTGCGAGTGCAAGTGATCAATCGTTCAATGAATATTTGATCGCAAGTGAAATGGGGCGTTCATAATATGGAAATGGTGCTGCTCTTTTAACTGTTTCAAGCGCTGCGTTGTCTAGGTTTTCATTTCCAGAAGAGCTTTTGAGTGTGGCATTCGCAAGTGTGCCGTCTGGATTTATCTGAAATGTTACTTCCGGCCGGCCTTCTATCTTTTGACGTTTTGCCTCTGGTGGATAATATTTTGCGCGTTCTATCTTTTGGCGGATCTTTGTAAGAATTGGATTGCCGGTTAGTGAGCCGGCGCCAATGCCGCCGTCTGTGCCGCCGCCGCTATTTTCACTTGCACCATTTGAAGCATTGTCATTGGAACTTCGAGGCAAACTCCCGGATTCAGTTGTATTCAGGGGATTGTTTCCCCGCCAATACTTCGTGGCGGGTCGCAATGACGCATTTGCACCATCTCCAATGATCTCCACCGCCACCATTCCATCTCCAAACGGTACATCGCTTTGCCCATTATAATAGACAAGCGCGGCAAGAAGCCCGACATGCGCGGCTAAAGAAATAATAATGGCGGTTCTAAAACTTACTTTCATACAGAATATGGCAAATAATATGGCTTGCCGTTCAGGTCATTTATGCCAACGTAAACTTCCGTGTCGAATACCGCCTTTAAATTTTTATATGTAACGACCTCATTCGTTTTGCCCATCGTTTGGATCTTTCCATCCTTCATGAGCATTATCGTTTGGCAATAAAGTAGCGCCAGATTTATATCGTGCATGGCGGAGATTATCGTGAGCCCATGCTCTTCATTCAGTTTCTTTAGAAGCGACAGTATATCTTGCTGATGCTTG
>CAIPVD010000295.1 GCA_903868375.1 uncultured delta proteobacterium | reverse complement strand
TTCTGTCATGTCGGTAAAAATGAACGGCAAGAGTATTCAGATGCCGACAGAATCAATGTTTGTTTTCCATAAACTACTGACGTTTGTGGACCGGGAAAATAAAGCTAAACTGAGAAAGGACCTTTATTACGTTTATTATATGATCAGATTCAGCCCGACAAAGGCACAACTTTGTGACGATGTGATCGGCCTTATCCAGAAACTTAAAGAAGGCAAGCAGGTCAAAGAGAATCTTAAAGAGTATTTTGGCAGTGTTGATTCGAAGGGGCCTTTATTTGTCGAGCAGGAAAACGGCCCGGACGCTTATGTAGCGAATGTGAGAGAAGATGCGTTTGAAAAATTTGGCGACATCCGGCAAAGAGTTGAAGAGTGAAGACGTACGCCATCGGCGATATTCATGGCGCCTATAAGGCATTGATACAGTGTTTTAAGCGTTCAAAGTTCGATTATCAGAAGGATCGCTTAATTGTAATGGGCGATGTTTGCGATGGCTATCCGTACGTTAAGCAGTGTATCGATGAACTTTTGAAGGTTAAGCGCTGTGATTTGGTCATTGGCAATCATGATATGTGGGTTCTGGACTGGGCGTTGCGAGGTGATAAGCCGGAGATATGGACAAAACAGGGTGGTGATCGGACAATGGCATCATATAACGCTGGTCCTATGCCGCAGGCGCACATCGATTTCTTAAAGAGTGGGCAGCTTTGGATTGAGCGTAAGGGGCAAGTTTTTGTGCATGGCGGGTTTAATCCGGACAAATCGCTTCCAAGCCATAATGCGCCAACGCTGGTCTGGGATAGAACCCTTCTTGATATGGCATGGAAGAAGCACAGAGCTGGCCGTAAATGCCAATTAGGCAAGTATAAGGACATATTTATTGGCCACACGATAACAGAGGTTTATCGAACGCTTCAGCCAATTCATGTGTGTAATATTTGGAATCTCGACACCGGCGCTGGCTGGTCGGGCAAGCTCACTATAATGGACGTCGATACGAAGGAATACTGGCAGTCGGATTTGTCGCCGAACTTATACGGCGGAACGCCTGACAGGTTATAGGGAGTAGTAGAGGTCATAGGGACGTGTCAAAAATGGGCACGTCCCTCAAAACCTTGAGGCGGAGGAATAAAAGAATGAGAACAATGAGAACAATGAGAACAATGGGTCCGTTTCATTTGGAGCCACATCTCCTTATGAATCCTGTATGAATCCTGGGACACAATACTTAATTAAAAGAATTATTATTCGAAGGCTCCGCTTTCAACATCTCTCTTTTCCATTCTTTAACGCAATTATACCCTCTCCGTCGGTACAACCAATTATTTTAAAATAGTTTGCAACAATTTGGTCACTTTTTCCATCTTATATAGCAGGGGGGCATTATGGCTGCATGAAGGCGGAAGAATGACTTTTAGCTTGACATGTAGCACAAATGTATATACAATATGAAAGAGGTCAGATGGAATGAGTTAAAGAGCAAGCGGCTTAAATTGATTCGCGGCGTGTCTTTTGAAGAAATATTGGACACAAAACTGTACAATAAAGGAGAGCTTTAATGAGAAAGATTAGATTAACCAAATACGAAAAAAACATAGAAGATAGGCTTGTTCGTGGGGAGTATATCAGTGTGCCAAAAGAAGAGTATGATGATATCGCAAAAGCGCTTGCTGGCCGCAGGAAAGACACCGTATTGAATATACGGGTCAACAGTCAGGATCTTAAGAATATTAAGAAGAAAGCTCAAAAGATGGGAGTTCGGTACCAGACTTTTATATCTGAAATCCTGCATCGTGTTGCCCGAGCTTAGCCTATGCAGCCATGGCTTCGCTCCTCGCAATGAC
>CAIPVD010000294.1 GCA_903868375.1 uncultured delta proteobacterium | reverse complement strand
TGAGTTTTATTGTAAAATTTTTATCTTTTTCAGAATCTATTCCTTTTTGTTCCAGAACAAATTTTAGTTGTTCACTGTCGGGCATTTCCGCAAGCGAAGTTAATCCTATTGCAAGTTTTTCTTTAAATTCCTCAGTACCTTCATTAAATCCGTTATCTTTGAGAATGTTTTTAAACCCATCAATTTCCATCTGTGCTTCTTTACGCACATTTGCATCGAATTTGGTGTTTGGATCTAGATCGTCCAACACCCATGAGATGGGATGATGCAAAACCCCTTCAATCAGTGTTTGATATTTTTCATAATTATTAAGTGCATATTCAAAGACTTCATTTGCTTCTATAATCCCGTCACCTTTTCCTTTGGTGCAAGTTTTATCTGCTTTGTTTGAACAATAAAGTCCCCCATAATTTATAACGTTGTAACCCACATCTAGCTCTTCGCATGAAACGCCCTTTTCAGTCAGGGCTTGATAAAGTTCATAAGCTAAAGAATTGTCTTTCCGAGTAAACCCTATTTTACAGTCAACCATAGAACCCCCATAATATTTTTTAGCAAAAACCCCGTTTGAATTACTCAAGCGGGGCTTTTATATATTTTATTTCAATAACTAAATCTAAAATACCAATCTTTGCACTTCCGAAACAGTCATCGACTTTGCCGGTGTCGCAACTGGTGTTGCGGCAGGTGCTGCAGCCGGTGTTGGAGCAACCACAACTGGATTCACGGCAACCGGTGTTCCAACCGAACTATAAACGCCAGCCGATGTCGCGGCATATATTCCAACGCTTGCACCACTCTTGCTAACTGCTAGGCTATATACCTTAGCTGATGTTCCAATGGTTCCCGAAACGTCGGTCCAATTTTTATGGTTGGTGTCCCTGCTGACAAGAACTCCCTTATCAGTTCCAGCATAAAGCACGCTGCCTTGCACAGGATCTAGCGCGATCGAGTTTACGCCGCTTAGATCGCCAAGTTTTTTCCAGGCTGTGCTCGTGTTATCGAGCTTGTTCGAATATAGCCCAGTTGGGCCTGCGGCGAAGATGAGCTTATTGGCAGTGTCTATAGCCAATGCGAATATTGCAGAGGTTCCGAGGTCGCCACCATTCAGCTCGGCCCACGTTGCGCCACGGTCGCTGCTCTGCCAAACGCCTTTTTCTGTTCCAGCATAAATTGTACCGCCGAATGATGCTAAACTGTTGACCACTACGCCATCCAAACCACTGCCTATCTTCCAAAAATTGCTCTTTCTATCGGCGAGCCTCTTATCGATATTATCCAAGTATTGAACCCCATTGTCCGTGCCCGCGATCAGCCTGGCACTGCCATCGCTGCCGTCAATCAGCAAACTGCAATATTGGTCCAAGTTCTGAAGTGTATTGTCGTCGCTTGCAGCGCTCTTGTGCGTCCCTCCAAAACATGTCTTGATCTCTTTTTTGCTCTCATCCAAGATAAATTCTATGTCTAAAGGGTTCCATGTTTTTCCATTGTCATCGGAGAATACGCTGAACCCAGTTCCGCCGCCATATATACGGCCCTTTGCTGGATCAAGGGCGAATGCCGTTAGGTTGAAAGGATTTTGCAATTCTAACGCCTTCGTATTAAATGAACTATAGTATAGGCTCTTGAATATGCTACCGACATCGATGCTTATATCTTCCCAACTTTCGCCACCTAAAATCCTTCCGATGCCGAAGAAATATTTATCGTCTTTGTTCGTAAGATTTCCGCTTTCGCCTACCACAACAGTTTGATTGTCGCTTGCAACGCCGATACCTCTTGTAGCAAGGCCCAGCTTGCGCCCCTTCCATTCGCGCACAGATATATTCACCTGATTGCTTCTGAAAACGCCAGCGCTGCTCGTTAATTCTACGGAATACGCGCCGCTCACAAGCGGGCTTATCGTTGCGGTGCTACCGCTTATATCCTGACGCCCGGCTGGAGTATCGATCGTTACCTTAACATCGGATGGAATTGCTTCGTCCTTTGCCCCGGCAAGCGTCCAGCTAAGAGTAACTGGCTCGCCGGCAAAGACATCGCCTGTGTTTGCTACGAGCGTTGCCTTAAGATCGCTTACAAGTTGCTGTACGTTTACGGTAACCTGTTTCGATTCGACCTTGTCGTTCAAGCTTGCGCTTAAAGTAAATGTGGTTGTCTTATCGACCTTAACGGTCGCTGAATCCTTCGCTTTTACCGTGCCAACTCCATTGTCGATCGTTACAACCGCGGTGTCGGGAGTTACTTCCCACGAAAGTTTTACATCGCCGGCGGCATTGACTATCAGCGAACCTTCCTGGCTATTTGCCGCAAATGAAACGACCTTGAATTCAACGGTTTCTACAATAATAGAAACCTTTGCCTCTGCGTTTACCGTTTGTCCATCGGCGGTCGTTGCGGTTAGATTATATGTTGTATCTTTTGTCGGGTTAACTTGTGTGCAATCCGAAGCCTTGAAACCTACGGCTGGTGCTGTTGTATCCGTCTTGGCCCCCGCAACTGGAGCGTCCGTTGTGGCTGGTGCAGGTGTTGCTATTGGTGTTGCTGCAGGTGGTTGCACTGCGTTTCCGTCGCCATCGACTATTGCAATGGTGGCATCTGTCGGAGTTACATCCCAGCAAAGCTTCGCCGCTTCACCGGACTTTACCTGCGCAGGCGTTGATTCGAATTTATTAACGACCGGAGCTGCGCTTGGTTCTGCTACCGTAATATTTAAATGAGCGGGGCAGGTCGCCGGTTTTTTCTTGTCGGATGCATCATTCTGGCCGGCAATTGTAAAGCTTACATCGTGGGTTAGCGCTCTAAATTCTTGCGACCCTTCGAGTATCTTTACGGTAGCGGTTGTAGTACTCGCAGCTTTTGTGGCCGCGGCTGCTGGAGCCGGCTTATCGGTAAGCGGCAGCTGAATTGGCTGTCCAACCACCTCTGGCGGATCGGAAGTAAGTGTTCCCGGCCCGGATAATCCCGTTCCGTTCCATGAAAGGACGACGCCATCGCCGGATGATATGGTTATATCGCCCGAAACCGCGGTGCTTGGATCGGCGCCAGATTTATATGCCTGAAGCACGATACTGCAAGCCGCGTTTGGTGTGACCTTTGCAACAGGAGTGTTGCCGTCGCTGCATGCCATAAAGC
>CAIPVD010000293.1 GCA_903868375.1 uncultured delta proteobacterium | reverse complement strand
ATTGCTGTAGTGGGGGCGATTGCGGAAAGTACGATGCATCATCCACAGTCAGCACCAATTATTATTTTTCAAACAAGGGATCTTTTCTCGAAAAATTTTTGGCAGGACTTAAAAACTTTGCAGTTCCCCTCAAAACTTTTACGGAAGCGGAGCGAACAGAGCTTGAAAAACAGATAAGAATTAACGGTGCCGATACAGCTATTGCCCAGGCGCATGCGGCGGAAAAAGGGGCTAGCGCTCAAAATTATGGCCTCATTATGGGGGTATTTAGCGTTCTTGCGATGATATATATGGTCCATTCGCAAAAGAAAATGGGCAATCAAAACATGGATAGAAGTGAAAAAATGAATTCTGATAACAGGACATTCCAAACTGGGCTAAACAAGGAGAACATGGATAGAATGGAGAAGATGCAGGCATCATCTGCTAAGATGGATGGAACCGGAACTGATATAGATAATGTCTCAACTGATTGTGTTGAAGCACAAAAAAAGGGACTCCAGTATGAAGGTGGAAAATATGTAGGAGGAAGGGTCGAAAGTCTCTATTTCGATTTCGATGGAAGCTTAAGCGGTATGATCGACCTCCTTTTCAACCAGGAGAACGTTAAACGTATCGGTGCATCAAGGGCAGGTAAGACCGCGGCTTATGAGTTGGGGCTTGCACAAGCCTACATCGTCAGCCAAATGTCACCGAAAGAAAGAGCACTCTATTTCGATGAAGCCACTAGATTACTTCCAAGAGAGGTCGCGGATTATTATATAAAAATAACAACAGATAACGCAGATAAGATAAAAAAACGAATGGCAGAGAACGGAAGAACGTCGATGATCATCCGGGCGTTCGATATAGGTGAACTTAAAAAACATGGTTCGACCTACGTTGGTAGAATGGCCGCCGTTATGATGACCGTGATGGATAAGGATTGTGATGCCGTAGCAAATGGCGCATTGGCCGTTGAAGGGCTCGATGAATATCACATGCTGTTCGAAAAACATACGTTGTCGGAAGGTGGCAAAAGCGGGCCGACTGATGCAGATAACCTTAAGATCAAGTTGCAAAAAAAGACCTTTCAACGTTTTGTCCTAACCACAACGGCAGATGAAAGCGAAGCAGCCGCAGCAGATGCCGCATTTAGCAATAGAGCGGTAACACAGATCACAGCCACACAAAATCCTGAACAGGTCGTTATAACATTGGCGACCAAGGGCTATATAGGCGACAAATACCACATGGCATCACTTGAAATGAACGCCATAAGAGCGATCTACCTCTTGGGTAGAAAGGTATATGATATGCCTTCGGCCCAATCTTCGGGAGAGGCTTATTTGAAGGATGTATTAACATCTGCCCGCGATGAGGGTGTTTTTGAGATCAGTCTTGATTACGTCTTAAGGCATTACGCTGGCCATCACGAATTGACCAAGGGCTCGGCTGGTATAGATGCATCTAACATTGGTTCTGCAATGAAACTTGCATCGAAAGCAATAAGAGATCAGAACAAGGCTACTCAAGAAAAAATTGATAGCGTGAACGATAAGAACGGCGGCGTGCCAGAATGGTACGAAAGGGATCCCAACGAGGTTGATACATCAGATGACACTGTACGGAACACTACAAGTCCTGTCGTCGATATTACAAGTAGATTGAAAACAAACCCAATCCTTTCCCAGATAATAACTGGTGCCGACAAAGATGTGCGGTTCAATAAGCTCGCAGCTCATATGCTAAGCATGTGGCGGGCTTTGCAGCCTGGACAACGATTACAATTCGAAGCTAGAGCCACAATATCTGGACAACTTGGATATAATACGGTGCCTGATTGTTTTCTGGAAGAGGCATTACGCTCTGTGATCGGTGTACCCCAAGTCCCTCCTCAAGCTGATACCAGGAGCGAAAGAAATGCCGAATACGAAGGTGGATCTACCGGGAGGGGTTCAGGACAAACTCTTGGCATATCAGCCGCAATGCCAATGTCGATACCTATGGATCTTTCCGAACTAAAGCAGTTCGGCGCAAGCATGACAAAGAGCGTGGGAAATATTGCCGCGAATGGCATTCCGTACTTCATAGGCGCATATGCATCCAAAGCCATTATGGCCGTGGCTACAGATGATTGGTCGGCGTTGAATAAGCTATCTCCAAAGGATATTTCAACAAGCGCGGCAGGTTTTACATTGGGAGGCGCTGGTGGCGTTGCAGTATCGAAAGGTTTATTTGAAGCTTTGCCCATATTGGAAAAAGTTCCGGGCCTAAAACCGCTGGTAGGCCGTTCGTTACCGCTACTTTTCGGGCTAAATTTTACAAAATATTTGCTTGGTCAAAAGGCAGAACCTGCGCAGATGGTAATGGAAGCTGTTGAAATAAGCGCGGTTTCGACATTGGCAGAATTGGCAAGCGAAACTATTATGGCGGAAAGAATATTAAAAGGCTTAAGCCTCACCAGAGCCGGTGGCATGGCAAAATGGGCATTATCGTCTATTCCTGTGTTTCTTATGATGGAAGGATTAAATACGTACATTATAGAACCGGAGGTCAAAAGAATTCCTTTCAAAACACCGAAGGAATCCCTTACACATTTGATCATGATGAATAACAGTTTGTTGGCAAAACATGAACGCGGCGATGAGATCGATATGTCCACGTTCAGATCAGTGCAAGATGCGTTGGCGAACTGGCAAAGTAATTTGACGGAGATGGTCAAACAAGGAGCTGGAAAGGACGAAAAAATAAGCCCGAATATGGCAATTTTACCGTTATCTGAAAATGGGATCGACCCCGTCGCTGATTTGCCGGCCATGGCCATGGAAACAAGAAAAGTTCCAAGCTGCACGAATAACCGCTTTTACGATATGGACTGCGAATTTGAAGTTCAAAGATTGCCTCGCTATGAAACGATCCACGATAGACTTAGCGAAAGCTGGAACGGTTTATTGTACCAGATCGCCGATTACAACGCTCGCTCCAGAGAAAAGATCAAATAATTTATTTGCCTGGTTCTGCCGGCTTTGGCGGTGAAGGCGCGGCCGGAGTTGTAGCTGGAGGTTGTGCAGCTTTAGTCTCCTCCGCTTTTTTGTCAGCTGCAGCATTTAAAATGTTGACCATAGAGCTTATCGGCTCATCCTTAATCTTGCCTTCTGTAATATCAGAATATAATAATTTTGATCCTTTTTCGTTCGTGACCTTTCTAGCATACTCCACCACCTGCGCAAGACTTGCAAAACCCTTTTTTGTTATGTACCAATTTAAAATTTCAGCCCTTTGGGGGAACCAGCCTGCCAAATCTTCTTGAGTAACCTCTTTACCAAACCTTTTGGCACACATTTCAATCAATGGCGTACCTTTAATACCTTCAATATCCTGTTCATTATACCCCTTGGTCTTTAATGCTTTACCCAGAGCATCCTTAACTCTAATTTCAGCAATTTCCAAATCTAAAGAGTTTAATTTTTTATCTGCCGTTTTATCGACTTTTGTTTTCGTTTCCTTCGGCGCTGCTTTATCGATGGCCGCCATCGCCTTATCTAACGAACCGGCTGGATCTACTTTCTTGTCTTTGACGAGATCATCCAGTTTTACTTTTTTACCATCGGCATATTTCTTGAGATAATCCTCTTTTTTGCCGATCCTTTTCAAAAATGCTTCAACGTTCTTTTTGTCGTCCGCTTTCGGCTTATTCAGAACGTCGGCAGCTGCCATCGACGCCAATTTTCCGGCATCGGCTTTGCTATAGCCATTTGCAGTATCACCGACAAACTTATTCACGGTATCCTTCAGATCCTTATTCGTCGCCCTTCCGGCGATTTCTGCAGCTCGCTTTTTATCCGCTTCCTGTTTCGCAGCGTTCGTTGCATCTTTAGCCGCTTTGGTTTCTTGCGTTTTCTCTTCAGCCGTTTTAGGAGGCGTTGTATCGACCGTTTCTTCCTTTGGCACGGGCATAACGTCTTCGCCGAACATCCATTCAATCGCCGAATTCACGTCGTACACATCTTTCGGGACAGAGCCGTCGTAATGATATTGGTACTTCGATTTGCCGAACACCATCGGCGCTGTCTGCATAACATCCTTTAAGAACTGGTCCGCACGCTGTTTTTTAGCGCTCTCAATCTCACGTATGATGTTTGTTTTATTCTGCTTCGCACCATCTAGGTCCTGTTCTATCTGCCGAGATTCCGCCTCGGCCGTGTATTTTTCCTGAGATTTATTCTTTTTACTTTTTGCCTCATCCTGCTTTTCTTTCAGCCTTCCTTCTAACTCCGCTATTCGTTTCTCCGCATCGGTACGCTTTGTCTCATACGCTTCTATCTGCGGAGTGATCTTCTGCTCGTGCAGATATTTAACGGCATCATCTGCTTCGCCTTTATAGTGCAGATGTTCAAGGAACGCCTTTGCTTCAGGAACCGTGTAGCCCCTGTCGGTAAACTTCGTGATAACCGACTCCATATTGATAGTCGTTGGTTCCGGAATGCCCTTCTTGCCAGCAAGGTCCATCGTTTCGCCTATCATCGTATCTAAAACGTTTTCCGAGCGCGACGTTACAACCTTGTCGCCCAACTTCACTTCCGCACCAAGCTCGTTCTCAAAATAATCTGCGACCGCTTTCCAGTTCTCCATCTGTCCTTCGTAATCGTTAGCATCTTTTAGCCCAGTCACGAACTTAGCGAGTTCTTTAAATAGAATATTATCGTCGCCAACTGGATTTAAGAAAGCCTTTGCCTTTTCCGCCGGCGTTCTGGCGAGAGAAAGCCTGCGTTTAAGCTCGGCTCTCATCTCCGGATGCTCCAAATATTTTGCAACGATATCGCGCACAACCGTTAACTGGAAATTGAACTTGGGCCTTTCTCTATCTTTCATTCCTTCATACTGCGATGCCGCTTCGTTATATGCTTCCTCGCTGTCGTAATTTTCTTTCTTAGGATGCGGGCCGTAATTCTTCTCGAATACCTTATCGAAATCTCCTTCGCTAATTTTATTGCCCAGTCCTATCAGATCGCGAAGCATCGAAGCGCCGCGCTGGCCTTTATCCAGATAATCGACTCCTTCGGGAATGTATTGTTTCTTGCCTTTGCCGCTAGCCCATTTAACTCTGCTCATGCGCCAATTGATAAGGTTGGTGATCCCAGCTCTGCGTTTAGCGCTACTGCCAAAAAGGCTAATGCCTCCCCAACTACCAAGTGAACCGACAGATTCGCCAGCCCTGCAGAGCCACGAAGGCATTGATACATCCAAAAATCCTACCGAGAAACCGACAATGCCCATAAATCCAAGGTCTGCGACCGCGAACGGATTCACAGAACTTGTCAGGAACGGATTGCTCGCCGGGTCCAGAAAAGGATTTCTATTAATCGTGTAATTGCCCATATTTAAATACCCCTTTTTATTTACTTATACAAACCATCCATAGCCGCTAACGTCTTTTCTGCCGTCGGTCTGCGCGGTCGCAATGAACTGTTTCGCAAGTTCGATATCATTTTTCGTCGCTGCCAGAAAACTACTAACAGTTCTCTCCGTTATGGAACCTTCTTTCCAATTTTCCACCAAGTCGTTGATCGGCAACTTTTCTCCAGACTGCATCGTCTGTTCGACATTTGCAAATTCCTTAGAAATCGTCTTTACCGCCCCATCTTCTCCGCCAAAGAACGTTAAGCCCAGTTTTTCAGATGCGCCTTCTTTATGCTCGATGTCTATCCTGCTTGCCGTAGCGATATCGAATGTCGCTCCGTCGGCATCACTATCACCACCGCTCGTGGTGCCAGATCCAGTACCGCCTTGAGCCAGATCTTCAAGCTTTTTCTGTGCCCTCGCACCCTGCGTCGATGCCGATTGGGCCTTTTTATCGCTTTTCTCGGTCTTCTCCTCACCATCCTTATTATCGGCAAATCCCGCTTTTTGTTGCGTACTTTTTTCTTTGGGTACCTGTACCGCCGCCTGGCCTGCCAGGGTCGTCACATTCGTTGAAACATCTCCCGTTTGGGCCTTTGCCACCTGCGCTACAGCTTTGTCCGTCGCTGGCTGGTTGTTATCACCCGCGCGTAGAGCTTTCAACATCTCCAGAGGATTTCTTTCGGTAAGAGCTGCGGGTTTGGCATCCGGTGTAGCTATTCTAGCCGCGATAACAATATTTTGCTGAACGACCGTTGGTGCCGCGGCCTGCTTTGCAACACCTGCCGCAGTGTTATTGCTGGCCACCAAATTACCGCCCGGATTCTGCCCGCCGGCCTCCTGGCCTTGCGCGCCCTGATTTTCCGGCTTACTGGCAACGGCTGCTCCACTCGCGCCGCTCTGCACAAGCTGCTGCAACCCTTTGGCGTTCTGCCCTGCATCGACATAATTAGAATATTGCTGCGAAGATGCGGTTTTTGTGGCCTGTTCAGTAACAGGCTTGCCATTTTGATCCACGGCCGGCTTTCCAGCGTTCGCATCTGTCTTTGGCGCTTCTTTGCCATCCGGTCTTACAGCCTCATTGAATGATGGATTAGCAGCATTCGCTCTATCTGCTGTCTGTTTTTGTGAGCCAGAATCTACGATCCCAGCAGATACCCCTAGAGATTTCTTCAGATTAAGGGGATCCATATCGCCGGTATTGATGGTGAATTCGCTTCCCACTTTTTGAGTCATAATAAGCTCCTAAAATTTACTATTACGCTGTAATCACACAGGTTTTTGCAAAACGCTGTGGTGACACAACCTACGTCCGCTAGGTATATAAGCAAGACACGTACCAAGTGTCCGGCACCATAACACGTTGATTTTAATGGATATTTTTGTGGGGCTATTTTAATGATGGCCGCTAGTGGGAATTAAAGTCGCTACTTAAATCACATGAATTCTCTGATGCGCTTGATGCTTAATGACTTGCCGGTTTTCTTATCTATCGATATTAACACGCCTTCTAAATGTATGCCGCTTGTCGCAACGCGATAACCTTTGCGTTCGCCGGTTAGGAAACGCTTAAGCGCCACGCTCTTGTCCAATCCAATCACCGAATCGTGCGGGCCGGTCATTCCCATATCGGTTATATAAGCCGTTCCTTGCGGCATGATCTCTTCATCGGCCGTCTGAATGTGCGTATGCGTTCCAACGAGCGCCGTTACCTTGCCGTCTAGATACCAACCCATCGTCCGTTTTTCGCTTGTCGCCTCGGCATGAAAATCGACCAAGATTATATCGGCCAGCTCTTTGATCGTTGGCAAAAGTTCTTCCATCGCCTTGAACGGACTTGCGACCTTCGGCCCCTTGCTGTCCATGAATATCTGGCCTTGAATACATACAACTCCTACTCGAACGCCGTTCTTCGCCTTAACCACCTTCCAACCTTTGCCAGGAAGATGTTCGATTATGTTCAGAGGACGAAGCACCGGATGCGTGTTGAAATACGGATGAAGCGATGCGTGTTCGAAGATATGATTGCCTGCGGTAATAACATCTATCGGAAGCTTGAAGAGTTCTTCGGCGATCTTGTCGGTTATTCCCTTGCCGCCGGCAGCGTTCTCGCCGTTGATCAGCACGAAATCTATCTTGTGTTCTTCGATGAGCTTAGGAAGAATTGTGGCGACAGCAACCCTCCCGGGTTTGCCGAAAATATCGCCGATGCAAATGATGTTCATCATTTCGCTATTTCAACGGCGCGCGTCTCGCGAATGACCGTAACCTTTATCTGTCCAGGATAGGTCATCTCTTTTTCTATCTTCTGCGCGATATCTTTCGCGAGCACGTTCGCCTTGGCGTCGTTCACTTCGCCGGCGTCGACCATAACGCGGATCTCTCTTCCCGCCTGGATAGCGTAAGATTTTTCAACGCCCTTGAAAGATGTGGAGATCTTTTCCAGATCTTCAAGTCGCTTCATGTAAGTTTCCATTACTTCGCGGCGTGCGCCTGGACGTGCACCGGACAAGGCGTCGGCGGCATCGACTATACAATCGAGCGCCGTATCTTGGATAAGGTCTTCGTGGTGAGCGCCTATCGCGTGGCAAATATCTGCGTCTTCGCGATATTTTTTGGCGAACTCCATACCAATAAGTGCGTGGGAACCTTCCTGCTCGTGGCTAACCGCCTTGCCGATATCGTGAAGGATGCCTGCGCGGCGCGCCTTCTTTTCATTTAATCCCAACTCTGCCGCCATCATGCCGCCAAGGTAAGCGACTTCTAGCGAATGCTGCAGAACGTTCTGCGCAAAGCTGTATCTGTATCGCAGCGTTCCGACCAGCTTAACGAGTTCGGGATGAATATTATGTATGCCGAGTTCAAGAAGTGCCGCCTCTCCAGCTTCCTTAATAGAAGAATCGACCTCTTTGGTCATGCGGGCGACCATGTCTTCGATGCGCGCCGGATGAATGCGCCCGTCTTGGATGAGTTTTTCAAGCACGCGCCTTGCAACTTCGCGCCTAATTGGATTGAATCCGGAGATAACGACCGCTTCCGGCGTATCGTCGATGATAAGCTCAACGCCTAGCGCTGCTTCGAGTGCGCGGATGTTACGGCCTTCGCGGCCAATGATGCGGCCTTTCATTTCGTCGCTTGGCAGGTGGACGACGCTAACCGTTCTGTCAGCCACGAATTCGTTCGCCATGCGTTCTGTCGCGGCGCTTATAATGTAGCGTGCCTTTTTATCGGCGTTTTCTTTCGCTTCGTCTTCGATCACTTTGATCGACTTCGCCGCATCGAGTTTCGCATCGTCTATAAGCGAATCGATAAGTTGTTTCTTTGCCTCTTCCTGGCTAATGCCGGCGGTCTTTTCCAGCGACTGTCTCGCCTCTTCGACCATATCCTGAACTTTCTTCTCTAGAGCATCGACATATTTCTTCTTATCGAGCGCGCTCTGTTCCTGTTTCTTGAGAGCCGATTCTTTTTCATCAAGCATGTCGAACTTCTTCTCAAGGTTCTCTTCGCGGGACATCAGCCTTTTTTCCAGCGCAGCAACCTCTTTCTGCTTTTCCTGCTGCTCTTTTTCGGAAGCGAGCCGCGCCTTTAGTTCCAGCTCTTTGGCGCTAACTTCAGCTTCTCTTTTAATTGACTTTGCCTGGCTCTGGGCATCTTCGAGTAATTTGTGTGCGGATGATTGCGCAGATGTGAGCGACTTTTTTGCAACGGCATTCATATAAATGATGCCACCGATAACACCGACGATCAAACCTCCAACTGCACCTACAATAATGGTCATATCCATAAAACCCTCCGAGGGAGTAAAGAATTGTAAGGAAAGAAAAATGAGGAAAGCTATTTTAAAGCGGAAGCTGTATCAATCCAATAGGACAAGAACTGTCCCATATCTATTGGAATTAAATCATGATTTTTAAACTTCAAAAAACTCATAAATTGATAAGCGTCCTAGTAACTTTTTTCAAACTGCTTCTTTTTCCTACCTTACAAATGTTCAATGCAGATATTCTCTGCCTTTAATTTCAAATATTCCCGTTTTCAACGGGAGAGCCATACTCACTACACAAATTAAATGTGCAAATCAATCAATTCTATCGTTTCTTCAATTCTTTTTGTAACTCCTTGCAATGCCTGCTCTTTTTTTCTCTTATAGCTAAAGAATTCATCTGCGATATTCATTGCCGAAAGTATCGCAACGTTTAAGTTAGATACCGACTTTGTTTTCTGAAGAATGTCGTTCATCTTCTGATCGACGAACGCCGCTACCTCGCGCACGTAGGTTTCTTCGGAGTCACTTCGGATCACGAACTTCTGTCCAAGTATCGTTACCTCTACCGGTTTTTGCATACTTGAACTATTAGTAGATAATTTCATTCACAAATGCAAGCCAAAAAGACATTATCTTATATATAGATAGGGAAAATTGTTGAATTTACAGTTGAAATGCGTAATTCTTCAAAAAATAATTGCAAATTTATATGAACTACTATAGCAAACACCGGAACTAAATCTTTCGGAGGGGATTATGGCAAGAGATGTTGAAGAAAACGAAGAATATTGTCCGAATTGCGGGCAGTACACAGGGGGCGAATCTGTATGCCCAAACTGTGGAGCGATACTCTCTTCCAACCAAGAGGACGACCTAAAAGGTTTCCACGAAGAAGAAGAGGAAGGATTCGAAGAAGATAAGGATCTGT
>CAIPVD010000292.1 GCA_903868375.1 uncultured delta proteobacterium | reverse complement strand
GGTTAAAAGCAGTGGAAGCGTCCCTATATTTTTTTGAGTTGTAAAACTTTTGGGTGACGCCGAACGGGGCGCCCCAATTTGCGCCAGCAGCCAAACACCCAAAGAATCGCCGCATGCAATGAAAATCTGTTGGCGATGCCTCCATTTTAGGCTGTTCGGCGGCAGGACCCGAAAGTTTCACGAACCAAGAAAATACCAGGGTCGTGGAACGGTTATTTTTCCCACTTATTATGCCATGTGCTCTTAGTGGGTTTCTTGGGTTTTTTCTTTTCGTCCGTCATGATGATCTGTTCGCGCATCTCTTCTACCTTGCCGTACTTCGCGTTCTCCGGAATGTCGGCGATGTTTTTGACCACTATCGGGCGAATGAATATCATCAGGTCTTTGTTCTCTTTGAACTTGCCGCTCGATTTGAACAGGTTACCAAATAGCGGTATCTTGGAAAACCCGGGCACACGGTTGCTCGTGCGAGATCCGGTGAGCTTCGCTAGCCCGCCTATAATGGTCGTCTCTCCATCCTTCACGACCACGGAAGTGCTGGCATTGCTGTCTATCAAGACTGGTATTCCATCGACCGTCCGCGAAAAATCGGGCTGGCTGGTCTTGGTAGAAATTTGTAATTTCACGTAATTATCGACCGATATCTGCGGCGTAACGTTCAGCTCTATGCCCGTCTGCACCTGTTGTAATCCCGTCGAACCGCCAGTGCTGCTCGTGCCTCCGGTAGCACCGATAGTTATATCTCCAACCGTCTTGATATAGATCGTCTCTCCGCTCCTGATATTAGCGGCAACTCCGTTCGAAGTAACGATGGAGGGTTCCGATATAACGTTCAGGTCGCCACTCGCCTCTGCCGCCGTTAGCTGCATATCAATTGTCGTTCCACCCGCAAGGCGTCCGATGATAAGGCCAAGCCCGCTATTCGGGCTAGTAACCGTTGCCGTTGGCGGGGCTGGCAAGTTCGCGATAAGATTACGCCCGCTATCGGCCGTTCCAACTGCGGCAACTCCTTGCGCGTTAACCCTTGTTCCGATCGAAGTTACGCCCCACTGAATGCCTAGGCTCCTGGAAAAATCGCGCGTCGCTTCGACTATCTTTGCTTCTATCAGCACCTGCGCATCGCGAACGTCGATGTTCTCAAGGAAATTGCGGACGTTCTCGATATTTGCCGGGCGTTCGCGGACGACAAGCGAATTCGTCCTCTCGTCGGACAAGACAGAACCGCGGTTCGTAAGCAGCGCCTTTATCTTGTCTGTAAGATCCTTGGCAGATGCGTATTTCAGCCTGAACGTCTCGGTCTTTAGGTCTTCGCCCGCCGTTGTGAATTGGTCGCCCTTTCCAACCCGCCAAACACCGCGTTCCACCGCGTAATCCAGGTTGTTCGCCTTAACGATGGAATTTATGGCGTCTTGAAGAGAAACGTTTTCGAAGCTAGAACTTACAACTCCCGACACGTCTTCAGGTATCATTATATTTATATCAGCTACCTTGGCCAAGAACCGCAGCGCGTCTTTAAGTTCTGCGTTCCTGAACTCTACCGAAAACGTTCTGCCGATATTGTCGAAATTCGTACGAATGATGCTTCCGGTATCAACGGCTCCGGCGGAATGGAAGACGAGGCACAGCAAACCGAATATGAATATAAATTTGATATAAGCTTTTTTCATTTTAACGCTCCTATTCCAGGCGAAGTATCTTCACCTGGTCCATTTGCCGCAGCACAACATGATTACGTTCGATCGACTTCACTTTGAAGCCCGCGATGTTATCGCCTTCTTTTACTATGTATCCGCTGATAAGCGCTCTGGCCATCCCAGGTTCGTAGATTATTCCAGTTAGGTTCAGGTCTTCGACCAGCAGATCTTGCGGAGTTACGTTCTGCTTTAGGAACGGATTTTCGCTCGCGCGAACCGGAGGTGACACTCTATCCTGAAAAGCCTTAGTGTTCAGTTCCGAAAGCGAATCGGCCGAAGCCGTTGCCGAAAATAACAATATAATTGCGAACAATACAGATCTCTTCATATGCCCCCTGCTATTTCTGAACCGGCGGCGTTACAGGCTCTGTTGGCGCCCCCGCCGGATGCACAATATATATCTTTGCCGTGACCTTGGCGTGTACTGTAGATGCGGAACCTTCCTTCGCCTTCAGGTCGAAATTATCTATCGTTACCAGCCGCCCGAACCGCTCCACGTGTCCAAGGTAACCAAGCAGCCCCGAATATTTTCCGTCCAAGTCTATCGTGGCTGGAATGAATCCGTACGTCCCTTTATTTATTTCCGCCGCAAACGCCATCCCGGAAATTGAAATGCCGTTCAATATTTCGCTAGAAGTTAGGAGTTTCACAACGTCCGCGACCACCTGCTGCTGCGATTTAGAACTTTCTTCCAACGCCTTCTCGAACTTCGTGCCGGTTCTAACGGCCTGTTCCGGCGCGTTCGTCACGGAGGTGGGTATCTTTAGCTGCGCGAACTGTTTAAGCGTATCAATCTGCAGCAGGTTATTCTTTACTTCGATCTGCGTCTTCCTTATCTCCGCCATTTTCGGCAGGTAAAGCCACCTTGCAAAGGACACAAGTATAAGCAGCAGAATAACGCCGAAGTAGATACGTTCACGCGGCGCCGCCTCTTGTTTTAAGTCTACAGATCCAAAACCTAATTCCATTTTTCTCCTACCATTCCGCCTCTTGGTACGGAACCTCCGTATTTACCAAGAACGTGTAAGTGTTCTTATCTTTTTGCGAACTCATAAGCACGGTGTTCTTGAACTTGCCCGAAGCATCTAAGGCGCCGACAAACTGCGCGATCGCCGCATTGCTAACGCTCTTGCCCGCGATCTCAAGCCTCTTCATATCGATGTGCTCGCCGATATCGACCGAACGAACGTTCTCTAGCCAGACCTGTTTCGGCTTTACCTTAACGAGCGCATCTAAAACGTCCGACCAGCTCGGCAGCTTTGCAAAAAGCGCGGCAAGAGGCGCAACGTTAGTTGGTTGCTGATTTCCAATAAGCTGCATCGCCGCAAGAGTCTTATCTTTCTGAATGATAAGTTCTTGCACTTCGCGCCTAAGAACCGTTACCTTGCTCGTTAAATATCCGTAACGGATCAGGAAAATGCCGTGGATCAAGATGCAAAGAACGCACGCAAGCCCCGCAAATATCATCATGTTGCGGTAGGTCAAGGCCATCGGGCCTTTTTCTATAAAGTTTATCCTTTGTACCGACATATACTATTTTCTCGGGATCGCCAAGCCGACAGCCAAAGTGTATAGCTGCGGGTTCACTATTCGCCCATTTGCCACGCTCGCATCTATCTTGGCGAACGGGTTAAAGAGCTTTGTCGCAACTCCCAAATTCTTGGTCATATATTCGCATACCCCCGGCAACATGCTGCCGCCGCCGGAAAGGTAGATATCGTCGACCCTATCGACGTGAAACATAATGCAGAACGCGTCTATGGAACGCTGAACTTCTATCGAGAACTGGCTAAAGAAAGACGCGATAATCCCTGGTATCTTCGACGAAACTTCTTCCGGCAGCCCGTTCCCCTTAACTATCTGCTTCAGGTAACCTTCCGCCTTGTCTGGCGTAACGGAAAGTTCGCGCGCAATGGTTTTTTTCAATGTTTCGGAGCCCGATCCCTGCAGCGGCCTGGAAAAAAGTAGCAGCCCATTGCCCACAACGATGAAATTCGCAACGGTCGAGCCTAGATCGATCATCACGTGATATTTTCCCTTTTCCCAGCCAACGTTCAGGTCGAACGCCGCAAGCAGCGCCGTCGCGTTCGGTTCGACAGTTAGGGGTTTCAGCCCCATCTGCTTCGCCATATGCAATATCCCTTCGACCGCTTCAGTCGAAACACCAAAGGCAAGCACCGGGCGCTTGTCGCCGTTCACTTTCATATCGCCGAAATTCGAATGGCCTACCGTATATTTTTCGATCGGGCCGTCGACATATTCGCGAAGGTTCCATCTAATGGCGATCTTCAGGTCGCCGTCGGGCATCTGGGCTAGGTCCATCCTTCGAATGCGAAGGCTTTTATCTTCGATGTTAACGTTCGCCTTGCTGCCGGAAATCCCGTTCTCCCTAAAATAAGTTTTCACCCGCTGAAGCCCAACCGCCGCGTTCTCGCCAAGAACAGTAGCTTCAACGATGCCGTACGACTGCAGTGAAAACGTTTCCTTTTCTCTTATTAGGCGAACGAACTTCACCGAAGCCGCGCCGATATCGCAGCCCAAGGATTCTTTCTGCCTGAATATCTTTTCGAAAAAATCCCTCATTCGCTCAAGTCCTCAACCCTTTCCTTCACCTTGTTCAAAAGCGCAGCGTCGCTAGAATCCGTATATTGCAGGAAAAGTTTATAATTGACTATAGCCTCCAGGAAATTTCCCTGGTTATCGTTCAAGACCGCTAAATTAAAATATGCATCGGCATACGAACTGTTCAAAGCGATCGCCTTCTTAAGATATATGGAGCCCTCGAGCGGGTCGCCCATCGCGCCTTTAAGCACGCCCAAGTTGTTCAGGCATTCGGCGTAGTTCGGCTTAACGCCAAGCGCCTTCTTGTAATAGATCTCCGCCTGCGCGAAGTTGTTCTTCTTTTTGTAGATAAGGCCGATGTCGTTCAAAAGTTGCGAGTCCGATTGATTCTTGGCAAGCGCCGCCAAAAATGAAGTTAGCGCTTCGTCGTATTTGCCGGTTGCATAATATTTTCTGCCTTCTTCCACGAGCTGTTCGTATGGCAGGTCGATCTGCACCTGCGGCACGCCGGTCATCGCCTGCGCCTGTGCCTGCGTCTGAACTTCAGGCAGCGGCTGTATTTGCGTTACGGGAGCCGGGCCAAATCCGGTGCTTGGGCGATGGAACTTTTTATAGATCGTAAATGCCAGGCAAAGAATAGCGACGACAAGAAGCACCGTCGTCCGCGGCGTGAACTGTTCTTTTAGCCCCAGCTTCTTACCGACGAATTGTTCTTCCGGCGGGTCGTTTGGGTTCAACTCGCGGTCGCCACCTTCGGCCTTCTTTAATGCTTTGTGAATGAGTGACATAATTTAATTTCCATCGGCGATATAGAATTTTCTGATCACCGGCAACTCTTTTACCGTGGACTTAATTAGGTTGAAGTAATTCGTCTTAGGCGCCTTAATTCCCAGGTCTTTCACGGCGCGGCGAACGACGCTGCCGTCTATCGTTGCCGTATCCGCAACGTAAGCCGCTATAAGAGTCCGTTCGCAAACGATGTTAACGAGCCTGGGATATCCTTTTGTCGCGCGCCAAATTTCTTTGTAAGCGCTCGAATCGAAGAATACCTTGTTCATGCCGCCGGCAAGCGTAATGCGGTGGCTGATGTAGCGGACCATTTCGACGAACTGCAAAGGCACAAGGTTAGAGCGAACGGTTATCCGCTGGTTCAACTGACGAAGTTCGTAAGTATCCAATTTCTTCATTAGCTCCGGTTGGCCTACAAGGACGATCTGCAAAAGCTTGGCGTTATCGGTTTCAATATTTGTAAGCATTCGAAGCATCTCGAGCGATTCATGCGACAGGTTCTGCGCCTCGTCTATTATAACTACGGCGTTCCGGCCGGTTGTTGCGCGCTCTATCAGGAATTTATTAAGCGATTCGATCTGCTTTTGCGGAGAAAGAAGGCGCGTTTGGCAGCCGAAATCTTTGTTTATCGCCTGCAAGAGTTCCGGCGTTGAAAGGAGCGGATTGACTAGGAGCGCGGTTTCGATGCTGTCGCCCAGCTTGTTCAGCAAAGCGCGTGATATTGTGGTTTTGCCGGTACCGACCTCGCCGGTTAAAATGGAAAACCCAAGGCGCTGATTAATTGCATATTCAAGCGAATCGATCGCAGATTCGTACTGCTTCGTGAGAAACAGATATTTCGAATCCGGCGTGATGCTAAAAGGCTTATCGCTTAAGCCAAAATACGTTAGATACATTAATCCCCCAGTCCAGGCGCAAAAGTACCACATTTTTGAATGAATTCAAAGGGATTTAACTGGTTATTAGCTGGGTAAATTGCCGCCACCATGACGGCGGAAGAATCCAATCAACATTTTCGCCGACATATCGGCAATTCCATAGATATCTGCGGCCTTATCGTCCATTCCCGCCATTTTAAGCGCATTTGCCTGTTCACGAAAAGCCTTAACCTGCCTATCCAACCAACCTCCGATATCGGCGACGATAGCGCGCCCATCTGACAACGTATCGATCAACTCCGTTGCCACCGAGGCTGCCTCCTGAAAAAGATTGGCGGCAGTAAAATAATGGTCGGCATCGTTCTTACCCTCCGCAAGGAGCGTGTATGCAGAGTCCATGTAAGTGTTATATGCGCCGAGAGAATCGCCGGCTTCTTTCGACATTTCCGCCGACTTGGCCATCAATACGGACGCATTTATTTTCCCACCGACCAAGGGTATCAACCTCTGAATATTTCTATCTACGCCCTTCTTCAATAGGCGTAATATGATTTTACGTTTCGTATCGTCGGAGGCATTCTCCAAAAATATATTAATCAAATTTTTTAAGCTTACGGCACCAATAAAAGCCTTAACAAAATCGCCTAATTTTTTATCAAAAGCCACGCATAAGATTCCGCACCTTACAACGCCTACATCATCATGGTTCTCCGATTTCCTTTGAATGATAAGGTCTAACGCCCTTATATATCTTAAATAAGTGGCCTTTGGCACCTCTCCAGCGCGTTTGTATGCCAGAAATTCTCTCTCCATCACCCTTTCAAGCGCAACAACGTCGGGGGCATCGCTTGCCAGATTAACGGCATTCGCTTTTGCGTATAGGCGTGCTGCGTTTCTATACCTGCCATCTCTATAGAGTTTGGCGGCTTGGCGTTCTACGGCGGCACCGGCGCAAAAAATCTTCGCGCCATCGATCACTCTTTCTCGTGGCGCGCCACCAATTTTGGTTTCGTCCTCGGCGGCAAATGCATATTTACCTGGCGATGTTTCGCGTGCAACGGCACTTGCAGCGGCTGCTGCAACCGTCGGATCCTGGAAGAGCGAATGCCTCATCTCGGCCGGCTCAAATGAAGCGCTTACCGGAACACCGAGCGTTTCGGGAGTGAAACCAGCGGGCACAACGCCAGCCACGAACACGTTCGGCACAAAACCATTTATCGTCATT
>CAIPVD010000291.1 GCA_903868375.1 uncultured delta proteobacterium | reverse complement strand
GCTTCAGAAATGTAGCCGAAAGATAACAGAATATCCAAACATGACATGCATTCGGCAATTGAAGCGGTTGAAATATTGAAAAACCTAACTCTCTCTTTCGCATATACTCTTCCGTTACCTTCAGAGAGATTCAGTATAGCACTGGATAGCGCCCTCTTAAATTGATCGACAAGATAACCTCTCCTCTAGGGCTTCTTCACCAAAGATTCAAAAAAAGCGAAGACTACGATTATGATATAGTGATTATGATGTAAGAAAAAAGATGATCTGAAAACCGACAAACCGATCCCCATTTTTCTGCATTGCTGAATTCAGTAATCGATTTTAATTTTATAAACTGGCCTTACTACTTGTCAGACCAAGTAAAGAGGGCGATATCCAGTGTTGTTCTTAACATTGCTGAAGGTAACGGGCGAAATGGGTCAAAGGATAGAAAAAGGTTCTTCAATATCGCTTCGGCATCCGCAAAAGAATCGGCTTCTGTCTTTGATATTGCTTATGCATACTGCCTTACATCTCAAATCGATTACCAGCGCATGCAAGACGACCTTCTCCAGGTCGTAAAAATGCTATCGAAGTTATCTTAGATCCTTATATCCCAATCGATTTTGTCGATGTTAGCTAATTTCCCAATTTTAACGATTATATATTTCCCTTGAGAATATTTTATTTCGTCCTATATTGCGCCAACACAATATAGGAGGAGTAAAACATGTCAGCTTTATACAAAGAAATTGGATTGGTTAACACGAAGGCCATGTTTGCAAAGGCTTTCAAGGAACAATATGCCGTGCCGGCGTATAACTTCAACAACATGGAGCAGATCCAGGCGATAATTCAGGCCTGTGTCGAAACTCGCTCGCCGGTCATCCTGCAGGTTTCGAGCGGCGCACGCAAATATGCCGATCAAACGCTGCTTCGCTACATGGCAGAAGGCGCAGTGAAAATGGCTCGCCAAATGGAAAAAACCTTGGGCTGCGATCAGGAAATTCCAATCACGCTTCATTTGGACCATGGCGATACGTTCGAACTTTGCAAATCGTGCATCGAAAGCGGATTTTCATCTGTCATGATCGACGGAAGCCATCATTCGTACGAAGATAATGTTAAGCTGACGAAGCAGGTCGTTGAATACGCGCATAAGTTCGACGTAACGGTCGAAGGCGAGCTTGGAGTTCTGGCGGGAATAGAAGACAAGGTCGTCGCCGAAAAATCGACATACACAAGGCCGGAAGAGGTCGTAGATTTTGTAAGCAAGACCGGTGTCGATTCGCTGGCTATATCCATCGGCACCTCTCACGGCGCTTTCAAGTTCAAGCCGGAGATGTGCACACGCAACGCGCAAGGAATTCTCGTTCCACCAACGCTTCGCTTCGATATATTGGAAGCTATCGAGAAGAAGATACCTGGATTCTCTATCGTGCTTCACGGTTCGTCTTCGGTTCCGCAAGACGCAATTGCAACTATCAATAAGTTCGGCGGCGCGTTAAAAGAAACGGTCGGTATTCCGGAAGAACAGCTCCGAAAGGCGGCAAAGTCTTCCGTTTGCAAGATCAACATCGATTCCGACGGACGCCTGGTCATGACCGCGGCTATTAGAAAAGTCTTTGCGGAATCTCCGGCAGAATTCGATCCAAGAAAATATTTAGGCCCGGCACGCACCGCGCTTACCGTTATGTATAAAGAGAAGAACAAGAACGTGCTTGGTTCAGCGGGCAGATACGGTAAGGGAGAATAATTAAAAGTGTTCTTTACACTTTGCGCGATATTTTTTTTGTTGCTGGTTTCGCTCATTTCAACGCTTCAGCATGACGAATCAAAAAAAGCGTTAATTGCGTGCGCAGGTTCGTCTGCCGGTTCCGTTATCGGAATTCTTGCGCTATTCTTTAAAAGCTTCGGCATCCAGGATTCGCTAACTTTTGCAACT
>CAIPVD010000290.1 GCA_903868375.1 uncultured delta proteobacterium | reverse complement strand
GATAATTTACGATCGATTTTGCCGACTGCGTTATGAACCTTACGTTTGCGATCTTATTCTTTTGTGCGAACATTTCTGCGGCGTCTATCGCCTTACTATCCGAATCGGACGCTATTATTTTTTCGGCGACGGCTAATAGCGGAAAGGTAAGATTTCCACTTCCGCAATATAGTTCCAATATATTCTTGGCATTTGCTTCTTTGACAAGTTTCGTAACTATTCTTTGCAGGTTGCGGTTTTGTTCCGTGTTTATTTGCGTGAAACCTTCGTCATGGCAGCTTTTCATCTGCGACAGCTTGCTTTCGGAGATGAGGCATTCTTCTATTTCAACGATCTCGTGGGAAGCGAGCGCGTAGAAACCGGTTCGTCCCTTTTTGTCATGATGGAGTTTAATCCTGTTCCTATAGTTCCAGATCTTGGGCGATGGTATCGTAGGTAGCACGTTTGGATGCGCGAGCTTACCTATTCGAATGAGTTGCTCTTCCAGTATAAGCTGTTTCCAAAGTATCTGCGCAGCGTAGTCAATATGCTGCCACTGGCATCCGCCGCAGCGGCCGAAGTATTGGCATTTGGGAGCTATGCGGTTAGGCGATCGTTTGGTCATCTTCGTAAAACGGCCTTCGACGTAACCTTTATGCTGCTTGACGACTTCGAATTCTATTTCGTCGCCAGGAACGGTCATCGGCACAAAGACCGGCAGCTTACCTACGAAGCCGAGCCCGCTTCCGCCGTATGCGAGTTTTTCAATTTTTAAATGTGTCTCCATAAGAAAAAATGGCCAAAAGTTTCTTTGGCCATTTAAGTGTCGGGGCGATAGGATTTGAACCTACGACATCGTGGACCCGAACCACGCGCTCTAGCCAGGCTGAGCCACGCCCCGATTACATGCAATTTGTCTTTCAATGCGGTTAGCCATCTAGCTTTAATCAAAAAAAAACTCAAGGGAAACCTTTTTGCTTGATTTTATAAAGAATCGATATTAGAATAACTAGGAAACTTAGGGGAGGGACTATGAACCAATTAGACAAAAGAGTTTTTACGACCGGTGAAGTGGCGGACCTGCTCCACATTCATCAGACCACCGTTATCGACTGGGCGAAAAAAGGGCTGGTAAAAGCCTACAGAACGCCCGGCGGACATCGGCGCGTGGAAGTTGGGGCGCTCTTAAGTTTCTTAAGCGAGCACAAGATGCCGGTGCCGGATGAACTCATGCATCGTCCAAGAGTTCCGGCTTTCGATCACAATCGCCCAAGGAAGACCGTTAGGTAGCCTAAAAGTGTTATTATATCAATATGTTATGACCTGCCCATGAAGCCGTATAATTTATCTGTTTAATCTTGCAAAAAACTAGCAACAAATTATAGATGCTGCCGATAATAAGGTTAGAGGTAATAAACCGTGGCAAGGCGTGTATCAAAGAAGATCAAGTCGGCAAAAAAGCCGGCGGCACAAAAAAGTATCTTCGACCAACTCGTTCCTCTTTCAATTCCCATCAAGGTCGTGTTGCTTACAGGTGCGATCTATATTTCTGCGCTCGTTGTTTCCATTGTGCTGGTAAATCTGTTCGAAGTCCCCTTGGATCTTCATGTCGCAGGCGTTTCTATAAAGACACTTATTTGGGGAACTCATATAATCCTTGTTGCAGTGTCGGCAACCGTTGCCACACACCTTTTTCTGGATAAACCTCTTACATCGCTCACGCGCGTTATGGTCCAGGCGGAGAAAGGCGATTTTCTGGTTAGGGCGCCGGAGGTAAGCGACGACGAACTTGGAATGCTCTCGAAGAATTTCAACCAGATGCTTTCGCATATCACCAACCTTACCGCCACGAAGATCCAAACGGAGCAGGACCTTTTCTATGCGCAGCGCGAGCTGGGACTTAAGACAAAATTGTCCGAACAGCACAGGATGATCGAACGTAATAATAAAGAACTTGAAGCGCTGGTTCGCGATTTCTCGCTTCTTTACGAGATAGGCCAGGGCGTTAATTCAACGATGGAGCTTGAAGAACTGTATCGCGTTATTACCGACGTCCTTCAGCAAAGGCTAAAGCTCGACAAGTTCGTTATAATGGTAAAGGACGAAACGGGCGAAG
>CAIPVD010000289.1 GCA_903868375.1 uncultured delta proteobacterium | reverse complement strand
CCGATCTGCCTAAAAAGGCAAAGAATGAAAAGACGAAGATAGTCATCATCGACGATCATCCCATCGTTCGGCGAGGGATAGCACTGCTTATAGGGCAGGAAAAAGATATGATCATTGTCGGTGAAGCCGATGATGCCGTATCTGCCATGCAGGTCATCGAAAAGGTAAAGCCTGATCTGGTGCTTGTCGATATTTCTTTAAGAGGAACCAGCGGGATAGAGCTGACCAAGAATATTCTTGCCAAGTACCCTAAAATGTTCGTGTTGATCGTTTCAATGTACGACGAATCGGTCTATCTGGAACGAGCCTTGCGTGCCGGGGCTAAAGGTTATTTAACGAAGCAGGAAGCATCTGAACATGTTGTCAGCGCCATCCGCAAGGTTTTGAGCGGAGATATTTACGTGAGTGCCAAGTGGAACGATAAGCTGATACAGAAATTCATTGGAGGAGGAACGGTTGCTGCCGGTGCGTCTCATGAGACGCTAACAGATCGCGAGTTGGAGGTTTTGCAACTCGTAGGCCAGGGTTACACCACTCAAAAGATATCCGACGAGTTATATGTGAGCGTGAAGACGATCGAATCTCATTACGCGAATATTAAGGATAAGCTGAAACTGAATAATTCCCACGAACTTATTCAATACGCGGTTAAGCGGTCACTTACCGAAAAATAGTTGGCTATGGAGAAACTAGGTTACTATGAATATGTTTGTTCCAGCGAAGGTAAATGATCTTTTAACGGCGATAGCAGACGCTTTTTTATTCGCGTTGCGTACGGTCAAGGAAACGTTTTCGCGCGATTTCGAAGTCAGGGAATTTTTGCGCCAGTGTTTTCAAGTTGGATATAAATCTTTACCGCTTGTTTCAATAACCGGCATTATTCTAGGGCTGGTGTTGACGATTCAATCGCGTCCCACACTTGTTAAGTTCGGAGCGGTAGCCATGCTTCCGGGTATGGTAGCCGTCTCGCTCATCAGAGAAATGGGGCCGGCTATAATAGCTTTAATATGCGCGGGAAAGATCGGTTCGAGCATGGGTGCTGAACTAGGCTCGATGAAAGTTACGGAGCAGATCGACGCCATGGAAGTGTCGTCCACAAATCCCATGAGATTTTTAGTTGTAACAAGGGTGCTGGCCGCAACGCTTATGATACCTTTACTCATTCTATACGCCGACGCGCTCGCCATATTGGGAAGCTGGGCGGGAGCAAATATTAAGGGAGATGTGACCTTCGTCTTGTTCTTCTCGCAGGCGTTAGCACATATTGGATTTGGTGATTTGTTGCCGGCTGTCATTAAATCGTTCTTTTTTGGAGGAGTGATCGGTTTAGTCGGATGCTATAAAGGATATACGGCGGGGCGCGGAACGGAAAGCGTAGGCATTGCCGCAAATTCTGCGGTGGTGCTCGCATCTCTTTTGGTCATAATTGTCGATGTGATCGCTGTGCAGATCACCGATATGCTTATACTATGAACACAGCTCAAACAGAAACGGTCGTTGAAATAAATGGCCTTAAGAAATCGTTCGGCACACAGGAAGTGTTGAAAAATGTGTCACTGCGACTTTTAAAAAGCGAAAATCTGGTGATACTTGGAAGGTCAGGCTCTGGAAAATCCGTGTTAATAAAATGTATCGTTCGTTTATTAAATTGCGATAGTGGAACGATCAAGGTGTTAGGTGAAGACATGAATACGCTAGGTAACGATGATTTGGGAGAGCTTAGAAAGAAGATCGGCTTTCTTTTTCAAAGCGGCGCATTGTACGATTCCATGACGGTCAAAGAAAATCTGGAGTTTCCGTTGCGCAGAATAAAGAAGGGCATTACTCAAAGCGAAATAGACGAAAAGGTTAAAAAAGTTCTGGAAGATGTCGGCTTGCCTGATGCTTTGGATAAAATGCCGTCGCAGCTATCGGGTGGGATGCGTAAACGAATAAGCGTGGCACGGACCATTATTGTCGAGCCCGTACTAATGTTGTACGATGAGCCTACGACAGGCCTTGATCCGGAAACATCGGATGAGATAAGCGCGCTCATTAATGACATTCAAGCAAAACACAACACATCTTCCATTATCATAACACATGATATCGAATGCGCTCGCGCCACTGCGGACCGCGTAATTATGTTACATGACGGTGGAGTTTATCTGGAAGGGAAATTAGAAATATTTGAAAAATCGGCTGATCCATTGGTCACATCATTTTTTAGGACATTATGTGAACAGCCTAACATTTAGGGTATAAAAATATGGATACTCACACGTTAAGTTTTAAAGTGCGTCTAGGGTTGTTTGTTGCGATAGGATCAGCGCTTTTTGTGATCGCCATCTTCATAATAGGAAAACAGAAGGCTTTATTTAATCCTGTATTTAAACTTACTACGATATTTCACAACGTAAGCGGGCTACAGGTTGGAAGCAACGTCCGTTTTTCCGGTATCAACGTAGGTACCGTCGATAATATTTCGATCAATAATGATTCAACTGTGCAGGTCGACATGTTGATCAGAAAGAACGTTCAGAGATTCATTAAAAAGGATTGCGCGGCTGTTATCGGTTCCGCGGGAATTATCGGCGATCGCTATTTAAGCATTACTCTAGGCAGTGTCGATGCTCCTATAGCGGAAGATTGGCAGCAAATTGCTTCAAAGGAACCTATCGAGACGGATGCGATAATGGCAAACGTTAAGGTGGCGGTAGATAATGCTACGGTTGTTTCGCAACAGGTGGCTGAAATTACGACAAAAATAAATACAGGAGATGGAACGCTTTCGAGGTTGATCCAGGACCCAAAGATGGCGCGAAATGTCGATCAGACCATCATTAATCTTAGAAGGGGCAGTAAAGGATTAGATGAAAACATGAATGCAGCTAAGGACAGCTTTCTCTTGAAGGGTTCATTTAAAAGGAAAGCAAAGGCAGACAAGAAAGTCAAAGATGATGCTGCAGAAAAAAAGCGCGAGAATAGTAAGTAGATCATCACTTCTTAACCGCTAGTGAAATCCCCTAGCCTAGAACCGTGTCTCCCCCGATTGTATGTTTCTCCATTGGATGTATGCTCCAGGCGTAGGTCAAACAAAGGGGGGGTATGAAGTTTTTAGGAAGAGGATATAGCGATATCGTTCTTAGAGAGATCATTTTTTTAACGGATGTTCATAGAAAAGACTCAGCGCGTGCTCTTGGAACAGACGGTAGTGAAAAGGCGACATGGACATCGTTTCTCGTCCGGAACGATTTTGGCATTATGCCTGAAAGGCATGAACCCGTTGGCAGGCCGCTGATGTTCATGAATATGGTATGAAAGAAGGGCGTTATGTTCACAGAATTTGTTCATAGGATACATCGTATATCAAAAATTAGAAAAGTTATGGCGAGGCAGCACGTAACACCTGATGGCTTGCTAACGAGGTATGAGAACTTAACGCCTGACCTAAAGTCATATCTTACCGCGAAAGAGAATCCTGAAGATTCCGATTATGTTCCATCAACGTATTTTCTAGACGATTATCATTTAGACGTGTTCTAGGGAAATCCCCCATTCAAGAACCATGTCTCCCCCGATTGTTACTTTCAATTATCTAGCGTAGGTTCGATCCGGTCAAAAAGAAATGTGTAAAAAATGGAGGCGCTATTATGAAAATGAATAAGATGTTGATAGTAGCCTCATTTCTATTCGTTATAATGGCCGGATCCGGTAGTAGCGAAGGCGCGAGCTCCACGAACCCTGGTCTGACCGTGGTCTTTACTCCTGCAAGTCCTCTGGCTATCGGCACGGTTTATACAGGCGCGATCGCGGTCGGAGTTCTAGGCCTGGCAGGTAATCCTTTGGCGGCTACGTATGCCTGGAGTTTTACGACAGGTGCAACTTCAGACATGACGCGTCCAACCGTGAGATCTACTGATCCCGGCGATATGAACACCGGTGTAGCCATCAACAGGAAAGTGACCGCAACATTCAGTGAGGCAATGAACTCTACAACTATCACAGGTGATACATTTACCTTAAGTCAGGGAACAATGCCTGTTACTGGCACTGTGACTTCCGCGGGTACCGTTATTAGCTTTGATCCAACGAACGATCTAGCAACCAATACCACCTATACCGCCACGATCTCGCCCTTGGCCCAAGACTTAGCAGGGAATACATTGGGAGCTGCTTATACATGGAGATTTACAACAGATGCAGTTAAGGCGAAAGGCCCGGCGCCAGTGGACCTTGGAGCGGCAGGAAGTTTTGTGATCCTGGCAAAGACCGGAGTTTCAAGCACCGGCTCCAGCACGATCGTGAAAAATATTGGACTTAGTCCGGCCGCTGCAAGTTACATAACTGGATTTGCGCTGACCGCCGATCCCACGAACACATTTTCAACATCTACTCAAGTGACCGGAAAGGTATATGCAGCTGATTATTCACCCCCCTCTCCATGGAACGTGAACACGGCTGTAAGTGATATGGAGATAGCTTTTACAGATGCAGCAGGGGCATCATTACCTGATTTTATTGAACTCGGCGGTGGAGACATTAGTGGAATGACGCTCGCACCTGGCCTCTACAAGTGGGGTAGTGGAGTTTTAATATCAGAGGTTGGCGTTACCCTCGCTGGCCGTGCAAATGATGTTTGGATATTCCAGATAGGAAAAGATCTCACCGTGGCGAATGGTGCAAAAGTTATGTTGACTGGCGGTGCGCTGGCCAAGAACATCTTCTGGCAGGTCTCTGGACAAGCGACTCTTGGAGCGACGTCCGACTTCAGCGGAATTATTTTGAGCAAAACTCTGATCTCGCTGGATACAGGAGCCACGATGAACGGCAGGGCGCTGGCGCAGACAGCAGTTACATTGGACGCAGCGACCGTTACTGCTCCGTAATGCAAAGGGAGTGGAGATTCATAAAATGAAAAAAAATGAGTTTGTAGTAATAGTATTGGCTTTAATGATGATGGCAATCAGCTTGCCGGCAATGGCCAAGGGTGATTCATCTTCAAAAAATGCAGCAGCGTATGGGCCAGAATCGAAGAGGATCGGGGCCGGCATTTATTTGGGCGAGCCGATAGGTTTTACTGTAAAAGGATATGTGACAGAAAAGTTTGCCATTGATGGTATAGCGGCATGGGGATTTCGCGATAAGGCATTTACGGTAATTGGAGATGTAACTTACGATTGCTTGGATATTCCGATCGATTCCGACGTTGCGACATTTCCATTCTATGCGGGCGCAGGTGCTAAGGTGGAATTCAAAGCCGGTCCTAACGACGATACCATGGTGGGAGTCCGAATACCCGTCGGCGTGGCCGCTCAATGGAGAAACTATCCGATCGAAATGTTTGTCGAGCTTGCTCCGGGAGTCGGAGTTGTGCCATCAACGAGGTTCGATATTACGGGTGGCATAGGTGCGAGATTTTATTTCTAACGAAAATCAGTGGGAAAAGGGATAGAATAAAGTGGGTTTAGTCAATTGATATTTAGTGTAAATTTGATAGTGTGAAGTTGGTGAAAAATAAACAATGGAGGTTAAATATGAAGAAGGCGATAGTAGGATGTATCATCGGTTTGGCCATAGTTTTCTGCATGGTTTGCTCGAAGTCAAGTTTTGCCACCACGCACTTTACTGCGGTAGACAGCCCCGAATGCAGAACGGATTTCCACAAGAGAGCGTGCGAGAACACCTCTCAACTATTTGAGTTGGAACATCCTGACGCATGGGATTCAGCCCGTGAAAATCGCGAATCGCGTTTTCACTGGTATGGAGAGAAAAATGTAGTGCAAGAGAAAGTTGTCAGAATGATACTCGAAGGGGTTCGGTTTGATTTCGACAAATCCAATATTAGAGAGAGCGCCATTCCGAAACTGGATAGGAACGTAGAAAAACTGAAACAAATGAAGTACAAAAGGATCAATGTGGTCGGCTACACAGACTCTAAGGGAACGGAAGAATATAACCAGAAACTCTCCGAAAGAAGGGCGCAGTCGGTAAAGGATTATCTGGTGAAGAGTGGTATCGCCTCCGATCGTATCACGGTCGAAGGACGTGGTGAGTCTGGAGAGGTCGCACCAAACAAGACCCCCAGCGGTCAAGATAATCCAGAAGGAAGGGCCGAAAATCGCCGTGCGATAGAGCTTCAAATCTGGACAGAGTAAATTCAAGAAATAAGTAGAATTTGTCTACTTAAACAAAGGGGTTTTTTATGACGACACTAAATAATGGTGAACAGTATTCCAAGCACTCTACCGAATTCCAAAAAAAGGCATCTGAAATTGGTCATGACGTGAAAGATCTAGGCCGGATCAGCGGTGATCTTGCTACCGATACCGCTCATATAGCGGAAGAACGCGTATCTGAATATTATAAAGAGGGTGTAAAGAGGGCCAAGGGCCTTGAAGGTAATCTTGAGACCGAGATCAAGAAAAATCCTCTTCGTTCCTTATTGATAGCCACCGGTGTGGGCTTATTGGTTGGTACCTTGTGGCGCCGCCGATGATAAAGTTTATCGTTATGGAAAAAAGGTAGGATAAAATGGATTTATATGATTGATATTTGTGCGAATATAGATATTATCAAATAAACAAAGGCAAAAATAAAAAAGGAGAATACGTATGTTGTGGACAATAGCTG
>CAIPVD010000288.1 GCA_903868375.1 uncultured delta proteobacterium | reverse complement strand
TGATCCGTTCCAAGATAATAAGCGAATGGATCATCCCGATGAAATACGGCGACCTACCGGAAGGGCAACGGCCAAAGTCAAGGCTCGTCGTTATGATAGATGAAAAAGGAAACGTTGTATCGGTCCAGTGGGACAAGCATTCGGGCGACCCTTCGTTCGACGCCTCTTGCGTTAGGGCGGTCGAACGCGCATCGCCGTTCGATATCCCCGCCGAACGAATGAAATGGGAGGCCTACAACGAAGGTTTCCTGATAGAATTCGACCCGCGGCTAAAGCCCTAACTTTCTTGAAAAAAGTACGCAACTTATTTAGCGATATGCCGATAAGGGTGATATGGCAGTGCTATGCACACAAATGATGGGAATGACGCCAATTTTACCTGCCCTTACCACTGCGGGAGTGGCGCCGGCGTTTGGAACGCCGATCACTTTCGTGCCGCCAGAAGCGCCCGAAGGCCAAACCGCACCGATGCACAATTATGCTGACTTCGGCAGTTTGCCGGCGGTGAGACTTAATAAGCCGTACATGCTAATGGCCGATGGCGGAAATGGCGCAGCACTAGACCGGCTTTACGCAGGACAAAGTGAAGTTGAGCACCGTGTTAATAGCATCCTCGATGAGGTCAAACAAGGTATAGCTGGCCTATCAACAAATGAAACGGGAATTTTGATAGCCACATTGAAAGGTTTGGATAGCAGGGCTCGCGAGGCCCTGTCCATTTTTAGCGAATATAAAAATAAAATTTTAGCTGTTCCCCAATCTGCAAGGAAGAACATTCGATACTGGGATATTCGCTCGTGGGGACACACAATGCTGAACACCATACAGGGTGTTATTCCTAGGCCAAATCACTTGGTTCGCCTTCTTGAAAAGGGCGCCAGTTACGATGAAATAAAGACATTCATTGAAAAGCCGTTTCCCGCTGTAACGGCCAATAAATTTGAAATGTATGACAGCTTTGCGAGTGAGATGGGAGTCCGTATTAGATTCGCAAGAGGACAGGCTGATCTTGAAATCAGTGGACGTATGCCGAACTGGTTTCGAGACATAGTTGCAAATCTTATAAGCAATACCGCGAAATGTATTCGACCTGGCGAAAGCGCAGAGCTCGTTATAGATTATGACCGAGCAACAGGAACTTTCTCGTTCGCAAATAATACGCCGCCAATTTCCATAGCAACGCATCAAAAAATAGGCCGCGAATTCGTACATGACGACCCCGGAAAAGAGGGTTCTGGCGAAGGCCTGTTCGTAGAGTTCAGACAGGTCGAAGCGCATGGCGGCAAGATGTGGGTCGATCGCGGAGTTGATGCCGATCCAACGCGCGGCATCGCCGAAAAAGGTCCGACATTTTATATTAAGCTCCCTCCACTTGGAGGCAACATCAGAAAACATTTATGGCCGCACCCCAACACAACAGACTATGTTGGAGTAAGTGCCTACCAGATCCAACTTGCGATGAGATATGCCGAGCTTAAATCTCTTGATGAGAATGCGCAAAAAGAACTTGCCGGGCATCTTGCAGAGTTCGCGGTCTTACTCACCTTATACAATAACGATGTCGATACGATGGCAGAGGACCCTTTCGTTCGCGCAATGGTAACTACTGAAAATTCATTTTCTCGTTTTCTGAAATGTTTCAGACGCGTTGCGGGTAAGGGGGACATGGGCTCACAGGATTTTATGGTATATCTTTATGTCATCGAAGGGATGAGGCAAAATATCCTGCCGGAAATCATTCCCATTTTATTCAACGCAGAAAATTTTATTCCGGCATGGCTTTCACGCCAAATAATCATAACCAAATCCTATTCGCCAATGGAAGTAATGAAGGCCCTAGATGATATCATCTCTCAATTCTACGAGCTAGGCGAAGAAAGGGCGACCGTACTCGAACAACTTCTTTACTGGGGGATAATTTCGTACCATTCGGACAGGACACCGGCAGAGGTTTCGGCATTTGCAAAGGCGATAGGAGAAAATCTGCATAAAGTCGCACCGGATGCCGACCTGAAAAGGCTGATTTCAGATATTAGTGAAGTTGCAAATCAAGGCACGCCGATAGAAGAAAGGTCGGCAATGATCAGGGTGCTGTTCAATTAAAATAATTATGGGAACGATAACCACACAATTTGGCCTGATGGGAATGACGCCGATATTACCGGCGCTCACCAATGCGGGAGTGGCGCCGGCATTTGGAACGCCGATCACTTTCGTGCCGCCAGAAGCGCCCGTCACCTATTATTACGAAGGCGGATTCGCCGAACAGCGCTCCGCCCCGTCACCTAAACTGCGCGCGAATATTTTATTTGCAGGGTCAGATGATGGCGGAACAACAAATCGTCTTGAACTGAATAATAGATTCAAAAAAGACATCTTCTCTTTTGAAAGCCCTGTGAAGGTCATAGAACGCATCGATACCGATCTGGCACTGCTCGGTACTGCAGAAGACAAGATCAGTTATATAATATTTATTCTCGCCCAAATATCCGGCGATGAGTTCAAGGTCACGCAAACTAATGCTGCGTTTCATCTCGAGTGGGTCCACTGGCTTTCCACAAAGACATTTGAAATAGCACCCGACAAGACCAGCATAGCCAATGCTATCGCAAAAATGACCGTTTTTGCAATGAGGGCCGAAAGAATATTGTTGGATAAAGGATCATTGACGCCCAAACTTTCCGAAAAGATCGCCGATATACTTTTCACCTATGCAAAAATAGCGGCATGTTATCCAAGCCTTGCGCCTGGCGGCCCACCACATGCATTCACCATATTGCCGGACGTTATGGCGAGATATAGCGCATTGGGGCTTAGCGAACAAACGAGAACGGTAGAAGAATACACAACAGCCATAGGCATTTTCCTTGGAATATCCGAAAACCCCGGCGAATGGGCACGGAAAGAGTTCGAGGAGAGCACAACAAGCGATATCGGTGAAGCGCTGGAAAATTTACGTGAGCGGCCCAGCCTGTTCGAGAACTTTTTCATTGGTCATCTTGCCCTTATGATGAACAGTATATACTCAAGTGGAAATCATCTCTTTGCAGAATGGGCGCTCCGGCATGCGGCTTCAAGGTATCAAACGGCGCTGGCCGAATACGATACAAATGGCACCTTAAAAACCGTTACGGATTCATGGTTAAAGAAAGCAGATGAACTGCATAGAACATCGGTGGTGCTAGGTCTTATACATTACGTTCCAGTTCTAGCGGATATAATGCGTGCGGACGAAGCAACATTTGCCGCGGAAGTTGAACGGTTGAAAACACTTTCCGAAGCAGATGCATTGAATGTTGTGACACAGCTTGGCGATCTGGCAGATGAGATAGCTGCCATCCATGCAACGCGGCTTGCCGGGCCAGAGATTGATGCGACGACAGTTGAAACCGTGCTACAGGATCTTAACAAAGCGCTTCAAAGATTTAAACTAATAGCCGACGCCCTCAAAACGCCACTTGCTAATAGAACCATGGTTTTATGGAGCATCAATTCATCAGCATCGAAAATACTGTTAGATCTGAAAGACACATTGTGTAATTTGTATGAAATCATAAAAGACGATGGAGTTGCCGCCGAAACAGTTCAAAGATTGCTCGAAAGAGTGCGGCACATTAACGATCTTAAAAATATTACAGATCTAAGCATTGCGGGGGCCGTGATCACATGGTCTCGCAGTGAAATAGCCTCCGGATTAATACGGGCACTTGGACTTAATAAGGCTGAAAAAGAGCGCAAAGGTGACGAGATCGTTTTTACGGTTTCGACAAGTTCAAAAATAGAAGACAAGCCCTATTATTTGGGGATTAAGGTCACTTCATGGAAAGACGATGTCCTAAAAGACGTTGCCGTTCAGGCCGATCTTAAATTCTTAGGCTGGGACATGCAGGCAAAGCAAAAAGACGACAAAACCATCGAAGTCACCATAAGCTTCGGCAAGACACCGCTGGCAAAACTGTACGAAGGGAAAAATGAAGCGGAACAGGGCGTAACGGCCATCCTTGAAGGCGTTAGACAAGGCTTGGCCGCAGTTTCAGAAGACGAATATAGAGCGGCAGCTTTTGGAGACAAGCTAAAGGCCTTGACCGGTGAAGTTGCAAATGCGGCAACCATTGCGGCACAATACCGCCAAAAGATCATCGACCTTGGAAACACCGATGAGGCCGTAAAAACCGATGGCCGTTACGAAGCGCTTCTCTCGCGAATGGATGAAGTTGACAAAAAAGTGGAAGAGGTTGCCAAACTGTTGGCACTTCTTACAACGCTGCAAGAAACGGGAGCCCCTCATCGTGAATTTCTGGGATGGCTTGCGCGTCAGCCAGCGGAACTTCATTATCACAGACAAGATCCCAAAGTAATCGCACCGGACCTTACGGAGATCATGCGTGCGGACGATGCAACGTTTGGCGGTGCGGTAGAGCGGCTAAAAACACTTTCCGAAGCCGAAGCGTTAGAGGTTGCGGTTCAATGGTTCGACGTTTTGGACAGCGCCTTTGCCGAATCCACCAGGCTGCTGTTCGGGAAAGAAAAAATAACGAAGGATAATGTGCGACTCGCTCTGGATTATTTTCTAAAGATCGCCG
>CAIPVD010000287.1 GCA_903868375.1 uncultured delta proteobacterium | reverse complement strand
CATAATTTCAGGATCGTTTCTCATAGAATGGAAATTTATGGATATTGCGAAAAGTGCAGAAAGAAAAATTAAGATAGCGCTGGTCGGAAGCCCGAACGTAGGCAAGAGCGTGATATTCGGATGCCTGACCGGCACCTACGTAACCGTTTCCAATTATCCAGGCACCACGGTCGAGGTAAGCCGCGGGAACGCAAAGATAGGCGGACGTTCGTTCGAAGTGATAGACACGCCTGGGCTCTACAGCATATTTCCGGTGACCGAAGAAGAACGCGTAACCTTGGACATTATTAAAGACGATGGCCCGGACCTAATCGTTCACGTTATAGATGCAAAGAATCTTGAGCGGATGCTTCCCCTCACCTTTCAATTAATAGATACCGGCATCCCCGCAATTCTCGTACTCAACATGTTCGATGAATCTCTAAAGTTAGGGATAACGATCGACACCGCAAAACTATCGGAGCTTTTGGGCGTGCCGGTCGTTGCAACCGTTGCCGTTACGAAACAGGGAATCTCGCAGCTTGAAACAATAATCACAGAAATTATGTCATTGCGTGCCCCGCAGTATGGGGCGAAGCAATCTCCCGAAGATAATCGTTCATGGGGGATTGCTTCGTCGCCTGCGGCTCCTCGCAATGACGAACATGCGCACGATAAAAAATGGCAGCTGCCGGAATTTTCTAACTCGCTCATGCAAACGTGGCACAAATTCGCGCAAGAGATCGCCGCAAAGGTCGTAATGAAAACGCGGCAAGCGAAGGGCCTTTCCAGGATCGACAAGATACTCCTCTCTCCGATAACCGGGCTCCCAATTCTTATCCTCTTCATCTATTTTGGCCTATACAAATTCGTAGGCAGCTTCGGCGCAGGGACGCTTGTCGATTTTCTAAACCGCACGTTCGAAGATCATATCAACGGCTGGCTGAACGGTTTTGCTGCGGCAAACATTCCGTGGCCGATCGTTCGCGAACTTTTCGTCGGCGAATATGGCATAATCACGCTAGGATTTCGCTACGCCTTCGCAATAATCCTGCCCATCATCGGACTATTCTTTCTGGTCTTTGCAGTGATAGAAGATTCCGGTTACCTGCCGAGACTTGCATTTTTGCTCGACCGCACATTTAAACGGATCGGGCTTTCCGGACGCGCAATTATTCCAATGGTCTTGGGCCTTGGCTGCGACACGATGGCAACGGTCGTAACTCGCACGCTCCCCACAAAACGCGAGCGCTTTATCGCAACACTGCTCCTTGCGCTTTGCATCCCCTGCTCCGCGCAGATAGGCGTTATTCTGGGACTTCTATCGGGTACGCCGTTCGTACTTCTCTCGTGGTTCTTCATCATCGTCTTCATCTTCGCGTTCGTTGGCTTCGTACTTTCGAAGTTTGCACCGGGCGCCAGGCCTTCATTTGTGATCGAAGTTCCGCCGCTTCGCCTGCCGCAGCTAAAGAATGTGCTGACAAAGACATACGCAAGAATGGAATGGTATTTTAAAGAGATCATGCCGCTCTTCGTTGCTGCGAGCATCATCATTTGGCTATTGAAGGTGACCGGCTCGTTTGAATATCTAACGAAAGGTTTTGCCGTACCGCTCTCATGGATGGGCCTGCCAGCAGCATCTGCCAAGGCTTTTATCTTTGGATTCTTCAGGCGCGATTACGGAGCCGCCGGCCTTTACGACCTTTACAAAACGCACGCGTTCACGAACAATCAGCTACTGGTTGCGGTCGTAGTTCTTACGCTCTTTCTGCCATGCATCACGCAATTTCTCATCACGATAAAAGAGCGCGGCTGGAAAACGGGGTTTGGGATATCGATATTCGTTTTTTCATTTTCTATAATGACAGGCATCGTTCTGAATTTTATTTTGAACTATTTCAGCATCGTTTTTTAAAAGGAGCAAGCTATGCACGTAACAGAACAGGCGGAAGAAATTCTTGAAGCGATCTGGATCGCTCGGGAGACGAAAAACATCGAATGCCCAAAACTTTCCGACCTTCGAGAAATGCCGAACAACGAAATTTTGAAGGAGCTGATCGATTCGGGGATAATCGCGAAGTGTGGAAGCGAAGGCATTAAGCTATCCGAAAACGGCTGGCACGAGGCGCGCGATGCCGTCCGCAGACATAGGCTTGCCGAACGTTTAATGACCGATATCTTGCAGATCAAAAAAGAGATGATCCACGAAACCGCGTGCCAATTCGAGCATCATCTTCATAAAGGGATCGATAGGAACGTTTGCACGCTTCTCGGGCATCCGAAAACATGCCCGCACGGCAGCCCTATTCCATCAGGCGCCTGTTGCGAAGAGCAGAGCCGATCGGTAACGCAGGCGATAACGAAACTCTCGGACCTAAAGCCTGGCGAAGGCGGCCACGTTGCTTATCTTAACACGAGCGAACCGAAGCGTTCGCAGATGCTGATATCGATGGGCGTGGTTCCCGGCACCGACATAAAACTTCTTGCAGGATTTCCTTCGTATCTTTTTCAATTGGGACAAAGCCAATTCGCCGTCGATTCCGAAGTGGCACGAGAGATTTATATTAGGAGATAAACATGCAAGCAATCACGAAATATGTCGTTGGCGTAGTAGTAGCTATAGAACATAACGGAAAAGTCCTGGCGATGAAACGCGCCGCAAATGAAGATGCGGCACCGGGGGCATGGGAACTACCTTCGGGCAAGGTTGAACTTTCGGAAAGGCCATACGATACGGCGTGCCGCGAAGTGATAGAGGAATGCGGCATTAAGACCAAGATCGAAATGCAGCCGATGGATGCCATTCAATCGAAACGAAACGACGAGCCAATGATACTTATTATCTACCGCGCAAAATATCTTGAGGGTAATGTTAAGCTTTCAGAAGAACACGATGAATACGCATGGCTCTCGCCGGATGAATTCGCCGTTAGAACGCCGTTCGCATCGCTTGTTCCAATTGTGAACGGGATGTTCAAAAATTAATCGTCACTAACTCATAACCCCTTCAACGCCTTTTCGCGGGCTTTTTGCGAGGCTTGCATTGCATCGAGCGCAAGTTTGTAGGAGACGTAATACTTATATATGTTGCGAACGTAGGTCGTCGTTTGCTGGCCTAGCTTTTCCGCCACGACTATTTCAACGTTGTTGAACCATTTGTTCGGATCAAGCCCTCTTTGCTGCGCAAGCTCACGCATCTTGGCGATATTTCCGGGGCCCGCGTTGTAACTTGCGAACGCGAAAAGCGGCCGCTCTGATTCTTCAAACTTTGCATCGGAGAAATATTTCGCCATTAGCTGGTCCATATATTTTGCGCCGGCGTGAATGTTCGGTTCTAGAATGCGAATGTTCCCGACCTTTAATGATGCGCCCGTTGCCGGCATGACCTGCATAACTCCTATGGCTCCGGTATGGCTTCTGGCTTTCTGGTCGAGCTTCGATTCCTGATAACCCTGTGCGGCGAGCATTAGCGGATCGAAGTTATATTTGGCGCCATATGCCTTGAACAGTTCTATCATCTGCTCGAAGCGCTTCATATTCGAAGCTTCTCCGGCATTCGTAATCTGTTTGATCCGCTTTGCGTAATCTTTGAGCCGATTGCCAAAAAAATCCTGTTTTTTGACACATTGGGTGTAGTAATCCATCAGCTCCGCGGCAAGCTTCGGGCTTTTCTTGCGAATTGCCCAGCCGATCCGTCCGCGTTCCCGCAGTTTAACGTCGGGATGCAATTTGACGTTTGGCAAAATTGCGCCCCAAAGACCAGCGACCCAGTCATCGACAACAATAACGCCGAGCAGGCCTGCGCTCACCATCTCCATCATATCTTCGTCTTCAAGCGCATCGGGCACGAAGGTGATCTTAATTTGAGGTTTACCATTTTCTTTGAAGCGGCCGTTCAGCGCCTTAAGGCTTTCGTAATAACTGCTCGTCTTGCGCACATATACGGTTTTGCCGGCGAGGTCGTCTATCGATGCGATCGCGGGTGACGACGGGCCAGTTACGACTATCTCGTTCACGGGCCTTTGATCTGCCGGCGCCACGAAGTCCACGACCTTAAGCCTTTCCTTTGTTTCGGTCAGGTCGCCCGCCGCAATGTCGGCGAGGCCCGTCATTAGCTCCGGCAGCAGCTTGTCGCGTGTGATCGGGGCGATATAAACAGTAATGGGACGATTGCCCAACTCCTTCGCATATTTTTTGTTGATGTAAATTTCAAAGTCGCGGACGTTTTCGGCGGTAATGCCCTCCTCGCGGCCCTTGTCGCCAAAATAGAGCGTTCGGCTGTAAGGGACAATCACGCGGATCATCCGGCGTTCGATCATCTTGTCAAGATCGCCTGTGAACGATTTGTTTTCGATAAGCAACTTGCGTAGTTCCGGCGTTGTCGCCAAGGCTTGAGCAGCGAACAAAAAGATCAGAGCAGAAATTAAACGCAATCGATTCTTCATATCATCCTAAAATCGATGAAGCCGCGCTCCACGTCGGCATTGATAAGTTTAACGCGAAGTTCCTCGCCCACGTCGATATATTTCGCTCCACGCAAAAGCTTTCCTTCAACCGGAGGATCGAAGAGGCGCACCCACGTTCCTTTGTCGGAAACGCCGGTGCAAATCGCGTTGAACACCTCGCCTTGCTTGCCGGAAAGAAGCAATGCCGCGGCGGATTTGGCGACGCGCCTTTCAACTTTTGTGGCGTCATCTTCTTTTTCTGTGCAGGCGGCGGCCATTTCTTCCAGTTGGTTGTCGAGGTTTTCGGGTTCCATTGCATGGGATTCGAGGTCGTTT
>CAIPVD010000286.1 GCA_903868375.1 uncultured delta proteobacterium | reverse complement strand
GCCGTTCTTATCCAGAAAGAACATGCTATTGCGGAGCTGCCGGCGCTTTTCCGGCAGCGCTTCTTTCGGATTTAGTTCGTAAGCCACGCCGCCGAAGAGAACAAAAGTATCGTGTTCGCCTTGCAACTGATCGAGCCCGAAGTTTTCTTTTGGCAGATTCTCTATGTTTGCGAGCAGCGGATATGGATACGACGCCTCCGGCCAAACTATCAGATCGACGTTGCTGCCCGACAGCGACTTCGTCATATCCTGATAGACCTTTAACTGTTCTTCTTCCATTCCGTTCTGCCACTTTTCTTCCTGCGGAATGTTTCCCTGAAGAAGCGCGACCTTTACCGAAGGGCGGCCCGCTTGCAATTTATCGACGTAATAAGCACGTGAAAATCCGTAGGTCAGAACCAATACCATCATCACGACCACAAATGCCGTCTTTCGGCGTCCGTTGTAACTGCCGCCAAAGTTGCCCGCTACCCAGGCGTTGAACGAAACCATCACGAACGTAAGCCCATAAATTCCTACGATATCGACTATCTGTATCAGTGGCAGATATGCATATTGAGAATTGGTTATGTTTCCCCACGGAAATCCGTTGAACGGCAGATAGTTCCGGCAGAATTCGCACGCCGTCCAAAAGATCGGTAACGTCCAGAACCTGTCTATCCCTGTTCTTTCGCTCACCCATGTAGCAAGCGCTATCGCTAGAGAGATGTACGTTGCCACATAAAGGATAAGCAGTATCATTACGCCGACGCTGATAGTTGGAGGCAGCCCTCCGAACGTGTTGAGCGCCGTGTAGAGCCAGTAAAGCGATATGCTGTAAAATATCGCAGACGTAATAAATGTATAAACGAACGCCCTTCTTGGCGATGCATGTCGCAATGCAAAGAATAAAGGTGCAAGCGAGAACCATGCAAGAAACCCGAGATTCGGCAGTTGCAGATGCCCGAACCGCGTTGGGAAAACAAAAGCAGTGATAAGGCCGGATATTATGGCTAAAATTATGTTCATAACGCAGCTATCAGCATCTCCCATTCTTTTTCCCGCATCTTGCAAAATTCTTTAAGCTCAAGGTCATCGTAACCTGCAACGTGCGCTGTTCCATGAATTGCCAGTCGCAGTAGTTCATGTTTCCATTTAACTCCGCGCGCCTTTGCCTGCCTCTTCGCGGTATCTAGTGATATATATACCTCGCCTTGAGGGACGGACTTTTTTCCATAATCGAACGCTATCACATCGGTAGAATTCCGTTTCCCGAACCATCGCTTATTAAGTGCGCGGATCTCTTTATCGGCTACGAGTATGATGTCTATGTTGGCCATTAGGCTTTTTCCCGAGCGACGTTTTCGCCGTTCCCATGCAGCATCTCTTTTGGATATTCGATCCGCTGATGATATATACCCATTAGTATCTTCGTGAACGACTTGGCGATGTCGTGCATGTTGCGCAGCGTTAGGTCGCATTCATCTAACTGCGCCTCCGTAAAGCTCGTGTTTATCACGTCTTCAACCATCTGCTGAATGCGCGCAGGGCTCTTTTCTTTTAGCGAACGAACGGCGGCTTCGACGGCATCTGCCAAGAGAAGTATCCCGGCTTCGCGCGTCTGCGGCTTCGGGCCCTGATATCTAAAATCCTTTTCGTCGATTTTATCCATCGTTGGGTCCATCTGCTTCTTCGCCTTATCGTAGAAAAAGCTGATCATCTTCGTGCCGTGATGCTGCGGTATCATGTCGGCGATACGTTTAGGTATCTTGTATTGCGCCGCCAGTTCCATGCCGTCTTTAACGTGCGAAGAAATGATAAGCGCCGACATGCTGGGCGATAATTTATCGTGACGGCTTTCGATATCGGACGCATTCTCTACAAAGTAGAGAGGTTTTCTGATCTTGCCGATGTCGTGATAGTACGCGGCAACGCGTGACAGTAGTGGATTTGCTCCTATCGATTCCGAAGCGGACTCCGCAAGGATACCGACAAGGTGCGAATGATGATACGTGCCAGGGGCCCTAATTACAAGTTCGCGTAGCAGCGGATGATTTAAGTTCGCCAGCTCGAGAAGTTTAATGTCCGTTGTGTAACCGAAAAGCGATTCGACAACCGGCGTTAAAATAGTAACGAATATTGCGCATGAAAGGCCGCCAAGAACGGCGAAGAGAATATACCATATTACGTTCAGCACTGTGAACGATTCTGTTAGCGAACTTGCGTTTATCAACTGAATTCCAACCGCCGCCAGCACATTGATGAGCGCGGTATATCCACCCGCCTTGATTATCGCCGAACGCTTGTCGGCATAAGCTATTGCCGCTGCGGCTGCTATGCCGGATATAAGGCAGTATGCCGTGTAGTTAAGGTCGTTCCCTACAAATACGCCGGCAAAGATACCGGCGACGATGGAAAATACCAGCGCCGTTTCGGAGTTTAAAATGAACCTAACGAGCATCGCCGCGCCGCCGACCGGTATCGCGTAGTAGAACGCGGTGAGCGGTATATCTATCCCCATAGAATC
>CAIPVD010000285.1 GCA_903868375.1 uncultured delta proteobacterium | reverse complement strand
CTTTGGGCCATAGAGCCCAGCAGACCAGACGCGCCTGATGTGTATGCATCACCTGCGGACTCGCCGAATGTTGTTTTGTCAACTATTTTACCAGCAATAATGTCTTTAAGTAGTGAAGGTATCAACATCATCCCTACAGAATATGCTACACCTCCTATCGCTTTTAATACATCCATACCCGTCATTACAAGTGGTCCCGTGAACGTCATTGCAATACCAACGGCACCTGAAGCAAGGCTAACGAAAGTGTTGCCTAGTACTTTACAGGTTTTCTTTGGTGTTCCACCAAGGGCTTTATTTATCACGTCGGTCACATTAATTATCTGACCAGGCAATCCACCACCAGCAAGAAATTGCATGGCGACGGTTGACATCTGGCCCCTTTCGTTATAGGCAGCAAATTTATAGCCGAATGAATCAGTCGCGGATTTGAACTTCATAGAGGCTAAATCTGCGGCAAATTCGGTGGTTAATATTTTGCCTAGGTATGATACATCATCTGGATTCGCAACGCCGGCTTTTATTTGGTCAGCAATGTTCAAAAACAACATTGCAAAACGTGCAAGTTGGACGGCACGAACGACCTTGGCGGCGTAACCAAGTGCTGTGATAGCTCGATATGCAGTGCAAGCATTATCAAGCCACCCAGTTACCTTGACGCCATTCTCGAGCGGAGCCCAAGCGTCATTCATCATGGCTTTAATGGTTCCCTCGGCAGCATTTTCGGCAGCTACGGTCCCAGCTTTGGCACTACCATCCTCTGCAACCACTTTCGCATCAGCCTTCAAGTTATTCAATGTCGTATCGGTTTGCATGGCTAGTTCATTATGAGCGCCTTCTCCTGTGCCAAGTTGCGGGTATGTGCCATCTTTATTTCTTATTAGTTCGCGTGTGGGTGAATTTGGATCGGTTTCACCTGTCTGAGTCGAATGGTCCATTCCACCTTCTGTCTTGACTTCATCAGATATATCTGGCGTCTTTGTTGCGTCCTGAACGTTCTTTAAACTTGCCTCCTCGTCTGTGCCTGCGACTTTCGTTGGCGCTTTGGATATTGTAAATTTTGTCTTGATTTTTTCCCAAATACTATCAACGAATCCAGAGAATTTTGTGCTTTTTGCTGTTCTGACGGCAGAACTAAACTCAGGACTATCGGCTAGTTTCTTTGTGAAATTGCCAGCGTCAATCACTTCGTCATTAAATTTTAAGCCTTTCACAACGTTTCTGTTATTTAAATATTTGGCTCCGTTTTCATCAAATATTACATCTATTCCGGCTGCTTTGAATTTTGCTACTTGCGCATCTGACATCGATGTGTATCGACATTTATTTAAAAATGTTTTACAAAAAGTTCCGCTGAGCGTTGAATTACTTAGTTTTAGATTGAGCAGTTTAGTTGACCGGACTTCCATACTAGCTAGTTGGGCATTGAACTTTTCAACCATCGTCTCTTTCATATGGACTATCAAGAGACCTGGTGAAAAAAAGGCTGTGCCGGCAAGTAGCAATGCAATAATCAGTCCATACGGCCCCTTTTTGCGCAAATTATTGATTGCCCAGCCTTTGAATTTTGAAGAAGTCAATTTCTTATAAGGAAATTTCTCTGCATCTGGTTCAGCCCCAATGTTTGAGCCTTTGTCCTCTTGATCAGAAATCGAGCCAGTGTTGGGTAGGTCACCTTTTTTCTCTAAATCATCGACTGCCTTTAGGCCAAACTTAGGGCTTATATCTGGTTCGATGTCGCTAAATTTTCGTTCGGGTTCTCCCATGACTACCTAAAACTCCTTAGACAGTTGATCCTGGGTCGATATAGCTATTTAT
>CAIPVD010000284.1 GCA_903868375.1 uncultured delta proteobacterium | reverse complement strand
TCAAGAACAAAGGCGTTCAGAACTTGCTCGATGCAGTTGTTGCACTTCTTCCTTCTCCTTTAGATCGTCCGCCAGTTGATGGCTTTGACGAGAACGATAAAGAGAAAAGGGTTCACCGTATCGCTTCGTCATCCGAAAAACTTTCGGCAATAGCATTCAAGATCGCTACCGACCCGTTCGTTGGACAGCTAACATATATCAGAGTTTATTCAGGCCAGCTTGTATCTGGTACGGCGGTTTACAATTCTATCAAGAAAAAGAACGAACGCATTGGCCGTTTAGTTAGAATGCACGCCAATAAGCGCGAAGAGGTAAAGACGGTTGGAGCCGGCGATATAGCGGCGGCGGTTGGCCTTAAACTTACAACCACAGGCGATACCCTTTGTGATGCGGACAATCCGATCGTTCTTGAATCGATGGAATTTCCGGATCCAGTTATTTCGGTTGCAGTTGAACCAAAGACAAAAGCCGATCAAGGTAAGCTCGACCAGGCATTGCAGAAACTTGCCTTGGAAGATCCTTCATTCAGGGTCAAGGTAGATCAGGATACTGGCCAAACGATCATTTCAGGTATGGGCGAACTACATTTAGAGATCATTGTCGATAGAATGAAACGTGAATTCGGCGTCGATGCGAACGTTGGCGCACCGCAGGTCGCGTATCGTGAAACGGTCACGCGCGAATCTGAAGGCGAAGGCAAGTACATTCGTCAGACCGGTGGACGCGGCCAATATGGACATATCTGCTTGCGCCTTGCTCCGAACGAACGCGGCAAAGGATTTGAATTCATCGACGAGGTCAAGGGCGGACGCGTGCCTCGTGAATATGTAGTCGCAGCGAGAAAAGGTTTGGAAGAGGCAATTACGACCGGCGTTCTTGCTGGATACCCGGTGGTCGATATTAAGGCAACTGTCTATGACGGAAGCTACCACGAGGTCGATTCAAGCGAAATGTCGTTCAAGATAGCAGCGTCGATGGCGTTCAAAGATGCTTGTGCAAAGGCAGGCCCGGTAATTCTCGAGCCTATCATGAGCCTTGAGGCGGTAACACCGGAAGATTTCGTGGGCCCTGTAAGCGGAGATCTCAATGCAAGGCGCGGAAAGATCATGCGCTCGGAGATCCGCACTGGAAGCCACGTTGTCGTCGCCCAAGTTCCTCTTGCAAAAATGTTTGGATATGCTACAAGCTTGCGCTCCGTTACACAGGGACGCGCGACATCTACTATGCAGTTCTCGCATTACGAACCGGTGCCGAAGAATGTAGCGGATGAAATTTTAAAGAAATAATTACGATGACAGAACATTCAAGATGTCTGTCACGTTAAAAAGAAAAAAACAAAATTGGGAGGAAAATAGTATGGGAAAGGAAAAATTTTTAAGGACAAAGCCGCACGTAAACGTCGGAACCATCGGTCACATTGATCATGGTAAGACAACGCTCACCGCTGCGATCACAAAGGTCTGCGCGGATAATGGGCTCGCAACTTTTATTCCGTACGATCAGGTTGCGAAGGCATCTGAATCGCAGGGCCGCCGCGATGATTCGAAGATCTTAACGATCGCGACATCACACGTCGAATATGCCAGCGCGAAAAGGCACTATGCGCACGTCGATTGTCCCGGACACGCGGACTACATCAAGAACATGATCACAGGAGCCGCGCAGATGGACGGCGCGATCCTTGTGGTTAGCGCAGCAGATGGCCCGATGCCACAGACACGTGAGCACATTCTGCTCGCACGTCAGGTCGGTGTCCCATACATTGTTGTTTATTTGAACAAGGTAGATGTCGTCGACGATCCAGAACTTTTGGAACTTGTCGAACTTGAAGTTAGAGATCTTCTGCAGAAATATGATTTCCCTGGCGACAAGACGCCGATCATCAGAGGCAGCGCTCTCAAGGCAATGCAGGGTGATAAGGGCGAAACAGGCGCAGGTTCGATCATGAAGCTGTTAGATGCGCTCGATACATATATACCAGAACCATTAAGGCCAAGAGAAAAGCCGTTCCTTATGCCGATCGAAGATGTGTTCAGCATCTCCGGCCGTGGAACTGTCGTTACGGGCCGTATTGAAAGAGGCATTGTAAAGGTTGGCGAAGAAGTCGAGATCATCGGTATCAAGCCAACCACAAAGACGATCGTAACCGGCGTTGAAATGTTCAGAAAGCTGCTCGATCAGGGTGAAGCAGGCGACAACGTAGGATTACTGCTGCGCGGTACAAAGAAGGAAGATGTCGAACGCGGTCAGGTTATCGCGAAACCAGGTTCGATCACACCCCATAAGAAATTTAAAGCAGAGGTTTACGTATTAACGAAAGATGAAGGCGGTCGTCATACACCGTTCTTCAAAGGATATAGGCCACAGTTCTACTTCAGGACCACCGACGTGACAGGTGTGGTAACATTGCAGCCCGGAGTTGAAATGGTCATGCCTGGCGACAATACAAAGATGGACATCGAACTCATCCAGCCGATCGCCATGGAAAAGGAACTCCGCTTCGCAGTCAGAGAAGGCGGACATACAGTGGGCGCAGGGGTGGTGACGGAGATCGTAGAATAATATAAGACAGTCTTTATTTTAGGGTAACGAGATTGCAGGCTGAATTCAATAGGCCCTGGGAACTCGGAAACCTGAAGAGAAGCTGTTAGAGTGTTAGTATGGCAGAACATGATAAAAATCAGAAGATCAGGAT
>CAIPVD010000283.1 GCA_903868375.1 uncultured delta proteobacterium | reverse complement strand
TATCGTAACGTTGCTTACCGGATTTACCGCCGGCATCTTAAGCGGCTTCCTGGGTATTGGTGGCGGCATTCTTATAATCCCAGCGCTTATTTATATATTAGGCTATTCGCAGAAGATGGCTCAAGGCACGACGCTTGGCGCCATGATACCTCCAATCGGCCTTCTTGCAGCGCTTGCATATTGGAAGACGGGAAACGTTAACATTAAGGCATCGCTACTTATCGCGGGCGGGTTCATTTTGGGTGGTTGGATAGGCGGAACATTCGTGCAGAGCATCCCGGAACTAACACTTAGACGAGCGTTTGCCGTTCTCCTCGTTCTTGTAGCTGTTAAGATGTGGATGGGAAAATGAAGCTAGAAGCAAAAGATAAAATTCTAAATGCGGCGGAAGAGGCCCTTGCGCTAAAGGGTTTTGGAGGCGCGCGCACCGCCGAGATCGCAAAGAAGGCAAATGTCAATAAGGCGCTGCTTCATTATTATTTCAAGAACAAAGAGGGCTTATACCATGCCGTAATGGACAGGCTTCTTTTTGAATTGATAGAAATTGCGCAGGACGTGCTGAAAAAGGGGCTTAAGGGAAATGCGCTGGTGGATGGCCTGTTCGATGCCTTCTTTACATATGCCGCCAAGCACCGCCACTTTGCAAGGCTTACCACCGTTGAAAGCGCCGGCACTCAATCCCGTTATTTAGAGAATATCCTTCGCAATTTCTTCAAGCCGCTGTTCGAACGCGCATGCGACCATATCCAGAACGAATCGAAGAAAGGACGGCTTAAAAAAGTAGATGCCCCGAACCTTGTTATTACATTGTACCTCTCTATCCTCGCCTATTTTTCGGATAGTAAGTTTATCAGCGCAATTACAGGTTACGATGCCACTTCTCCGAAGCAGCTTGAAATCAGAAAGAAATTCCTAAAGCAGATGATCCGCGCCAACCTCTTCACTTGACAATATTTAACCGTTTGGTTAAACACCTTTCCCTGATGCAAAAGGCATATTTCGGCATAGATGCAGGTTCTGTTGGGGTAAAGCTTGTCGTCGTGAACAAGAACGACGATGTTGTTCACCACGCCTATAGGCGGACGTTCGGGCGCTTGACAGAGACCGCAGCGGAACTCTTCAAAAATGCCGCTTCATCGGGGTTTGAACCCATAAACATTGTCGCAACCGGTTCCGGTGCAGAGCTACTCCAACCTCATTCCGTAAACGAATTCAAGGCGATAACGAAGGCCATTAGCTTGCTATATCCGGACGCTCGCACCATCTTCGAGATGGGTGGCGAGTCGAGCAAGTTCATAAAATTAGATAACGGCCAGATAGTTGAATACGGCGTGAACGGAGATTGCGCTGCTGGCACCGGTTCTTTTATAGATCAGCAGGCGGAGCGCCTTCATTATAATGTCGAAGAGATTGGTTCCCTTGTTTGTGCGGCAAAGAGAAGCGCCAGAGTTGCAGGTAGATGTTCGGTCTTTGCAAAGTCGGACATGATCCATGCCCAGCAAAAGGGATACGAACCACCTGAAGTATTGAAGGGCCTTTGCGTTGCGGTCGCTAGAAATTTTAAGGCGACTATCGTTCGTGGCCGTCACCCAACGCCCAAGATAGCGTTTATCGGTGGCCTTGCGTTGAACGAAGGTGTCGTCGCGGCAATTAAAGAGGTATTTGGGCTAGACAAAGAACTGATAGTGCCGAAAGAAGCTGCATATATCGGTGCGCTTGGGGCGGCATTGATAGCCAAAGAAGATCGTCTAGGAGTATTGGCGTCTAGGCGTCTAGGCGTCAAAGACTCCAGCATAAGTATGCTCTCCGCTCTTTCAACCAAAAACGTCCGCTTTCTTCGCGACCGCATCAAGCCATACAATTTCCCGAGCGATAAAAAGGTCGATGCTTATTTGGGCATCGATATTGGAAGTGTATCGACCAATTTCGTCGTTGTAGACGATGCCGGCGAAATGGTGATGGAGATATACACGTATACCAAGGCTCGCCCAATCGAGGTCGTGGCGAAAGGCCTGCAAGATATTAAAGAAGCGATCGGAGATAAGATAGATATTTGCGGCGTAGGAACGACCGGAAGCGGCCGCGAGTTGATAGGAGAACTTATCGGCGCAGAGGTGGTGAAAGACGAGATCACCGCGCACAAGACGGGCGCTATCTACATATCGAAGAAGATCTTGAACGAGCCGGTCGATACGATATTTGAGATCGGTGGGCAAGACGCGAAATATATCAGCATAGATAACGGAGTAGTTGTCGATTTCGCCATGAACGAGGCGTGTGCGGCAGGAACCGGTTCTTTTCTGGAAGAGCAGGCGGAAAAACTTCGGATCAATATCAAGAACGAATTCGCATCGCTTGCACTTGCATCGAAGGCGCCGATCCAGCTTGGAGAACGCTGCACCGTTTTCATGGAGCGCGACGTTAATTCATATCAACTAAAAGGCGCGAAGGTCGGAGATATAGTTGCAGGCCTTGCCTATTCGGTAGCGACGAACTATTTGAACCGCGTTGTGCGCGGCCGGCATATAGGCGAACATATTTTTTTTCAGGGCGGCACCGCATATAACGATGCAGTTGCCGCAGCATTCTCGCAGATACTTGGAAAGAAGATAACGGTTCCGCCGCACAACGGAGTTATTGGCGCGATAGGCGCGGCGCTTCTTGCAAAAGTTGGTGCTAGCGGCGCACTTACTAAATTCAGGGGTTACGACATTGGAAAGGTCAATTACACGATAAAAGAATTCAACTGCAACGCCTGTACGAACAGTTGCGATATTCAAGAGTTCAATGTTGAAGGTGAGAAAACCTATTGGGGCGATAAATGTTCGTCCAAATTCAGAAAGAAGGCGCACACGGATAATAAGCCGGTGATCGACAACCTGTTTCGCGAACGTGAAAAACTTCTTTCCGCCAACCCAGGAAC
>CAIPVD010000282.1 GCA_903868375.1 uncultured delta proteobacterium | reverse complement strand
TATAGTAGAAAAGGTACTGTCGTCGCATCTTATCGATGGCGAATTAAGAACAGGCACCGAAATCGGCCTTAAGATCGACCAAACGCTAACGCAAGACGCAACGGGAACAATGGCCTATCTGCAATTTGAGGCGATCGGCAAAAAAGAGATAACGACCGAATTATCCGTTTCATACATCGACCACAACACGATCCAGGTTGGATTCGAGAACGCCGACGACCATCGCTATCTTCAAACGGTTGCTGCGCGCTACGGCATCGTTCTTTCACGTGCCGGCAACGGCATATGCCATCAGGTTCATCTGGAACGCTTCGGACGCCCGGGCAAAACACTACTTGGCTCCGATTCGCACACGCCAACGTGCGGTGGGATAGGCATGATAGCTATCGGCGCAGGCGGACTAGATATCGCGGTTGCAATGGGCGGAGGCGCTTTTTACCTCGCATCGCCAAAGGTCTATAAGGTCAACCTTACCGGCAAGCTAAAACCTTGGGTCACCGCAAAGGATGTCGTCTTAAAAATGCTCGAAACGCTTTCCACCAAGGGAAACGTTGGAGTAATTGTTGAATACGGCGGGACCGGTGTCGCCACCCTTTCCGTCCCGGAACGTGCAACCATTACGAACATGGGTGCGGAGCTAGGCGTTACAACTTCTATATTTCCATCCGATGACGTTACCCGCCAATTCTTAAAAGCAGAAAAACGCGAGAAGGATTGGATCGAGCTCGTTGCCGACAAAGACGCAAAGTACGATCGAACCATTGAACTGGACCTTTCAAAGATAGAACCGCTCTTCGCCACACCTCATAGCCCAGGCAACATTAAAACGGTTAAAGAACTGGCAGGCCTCAAGGTCGACCAGGTTGCAATAGGTTCATGCACGAATTCATCTTACACAGAACTAGTTCGGCTCTCCAAGATAATGAAGGGCAAGACCGTTCATCCGGACGTTTCGTTAGGCATCGCACCGGGCTCAAGGCAAGTTCTGCAAATGCTTGCAAGAGAAGGATACCTTGCCGATCTTATCGCTTCAGGCGCCAGGATACTCGAATCTTCCTGCGGCTTTTGCATCGGAAACAGCTTCTCGCCAAAATCTGGCGCTGTTTCAATTAGGACAAGCAACAGGAACTTTGAAGCAAGGAGCGGAACGAAAGACGCGCAGGTATTCTTGTCGAGCGTTGAAACAGCAGCTGCCGCCGCATTAACCGGCAAAGTTGCGGATCCTCGCGATCTTGGGATTGATTATCCTAAAGTAGATCAACCGAAAGAATTTTTGATAGACGATTCGATGTTCATATTCCCTAACACTAAGGCTTCCTCTTCATCAGAGATTTTCAGAGGACCTAACATCGGCGAACCACCAAGGAACAGCAAGCTACCTGAAAGACTAACCGGCGAAATAATGATCAAACTCGGCGACAAGATAACGACCGACCACATCATGCCCGCTGGCGCCAGGCTTAAATATCGTTCAAACGTTCCAAAATATTCGCAGTATGTCTTCGAAAACAACGATGCGACATTCCACGACCGTTGTCTGAAAAACAAAGAAAAAGGCGTCGGCAATTTCATCCTGGCGGGCGAATCGTATGGTCAAGGTTCATCGAGAGAACATGCCGCCATGTGCCCGATGTACCTAGGCGTCAAGGCTGTGATAGCAAAGTCTCTTGAGCGCATACATGCCGCGAATCTAGTAAACTTCGGCATTGTACCGATGACGTTCAAAGACCCTTCCGATTATGAAAAGATAGCGGCCGCCGATAAGATCGAGTTCACAGATATAAAGAAGGCCATAGAATCGGGAGCCGATCATGTGGTTCTGAAGGATGTTTCCAAGAATCAAGAGATAGTTCTAAACCTCAACCTCTCGGCAAGACAAAGGAAAATAGTTGCTGCCGGCGGCAAATTAAATTCGCTGGCTTAAATCATAAGGAGACAAGAACATGACAAAGAAGATCAAAGTTAAAACACCACTGGTTGAAATGGATGGCGACGAGATGACGCGGATCATCTGGAAGATGATCAAGGACAAGCTGATACTCAAGAATCTCGATATAGAACTGAAATACTTTGACCTTGGAGTAAAACACAGAGACGACACAGACGATAAGGTAACTGTCGATGCGGCAGAGGCGATCAAAAAATACGGCGTGGGCGTTAAATGCGCGACCATAACCCCCGATGCCGACAGGATCACCGAGTACAAACTTAAAAAAGCGTGGCCATCGCCGAACGGCACGATAAGAAGCCTGCTCGACGGTACGGTCTTCAGAAAACCTATCATGACAAATAATATCCTCCCCGCCGTTCGCAGCTGGAGAAAGCCGATAGTGATAGGCCGTCATGCCTACGGCGACGTTTATAAGAGTCAGGAAATTTTAGTAGAAGGCCCTGGTAAAGCGGAGCTTGTCTTTACGGGCGAAAACGGCAAAACGATCCGCAAAGAGATACATAATTTTAAGGGCGGCGGAATAGTAATGGGCATGCATAACACGGACAAGTCGATCCGCTCGTTCGCACAGGCATGCATAAATTACGCCCTCTCGGAAAAAATGGACCTTTGGTTCGGTGCGAAGGACACGATAAGCAAGATATATCACGCCAGGTTCAAAGACATATTTGGCGAAGAGATAGCAAAACATAAGGACGAACTTGCAAAAGCCGGCGTTAACTACCGCTATCTGCTCATCGACGATGCGGTTGCGCAGATCATGAAGCACGAAGGTGGGCTACTATGGGCGTGCAAGAACTACGATGGCGATGTCTTCTCCGATATGCTCGCCTCTGGATACGGAAGCCTCGGCATGATGACATCGGTTCTGGTCTCGCCAGACGGCAAGTTCGAATACGAAGCCGCGCATGGGACCGTCAGGCGCCACTACTACGAGCATCTTAAAGGCAATGCGACCAGCACGAATTCAGTTGCATCGATATTTGCTTGGGCCGGCGGTATTAAAAAACGCGGGGCGCTGGACGGCACACAGGCCGTTGTTGATTTCGCTAATATGCTCAAAAAATCGGTCATCGACTGCATCGAATCCGGCATCGTCACGAAGGACCTGACGAATCTGGTCACACCTGCGACGAAGAAATATGAAACGACCGAAGGATTCATCGATCAGGTGGCTTTGCGTGTTGAAAAAGCAATGAACATGTAATTTTAGAAGGAGAAACTTATGGCACAGAGAGGAATTCGCGAGTTCGACGCTAAACGAATGCTGGCGGAGACTTTAAAGAAGTACGATCCGGGCTTCGCCTATGAAGGAAGGATAGCGCTCGTAACGCCTTCGACGAAAAAAGCGGAACTGCTTGCCGCTTATCCATGGCTGAAGGACCAAAAGCTCGTCGCTAAACCGGATCAGCTCTTCGGCAAACGTGGAAAGCACGGGCTTCTCTGCATCAACACCTCTTTCGACGACACATGGAAATGGATAAATGAACGGATGAACAAGAAAACCAAAGTGGGCAGCACAGAGGGAACGCTAACTCATTTCCTTATCGAACCGTTCACGCAGCATAGCGAAAATGATGAATGGTACGTTGCGATGAAGACCGAACGCGAGACCGACACCATCTATTTTTCGACAAAAGGTGGCATCTTCGTTGAAGAGAACTGGGATAAGGTAAAAAGTTTGCAGATACCGCTCGGCGCAGATATTGAAAAGTTGGATCTCTCCCCTATCCTTCAAGATACCGGAGATCGAAAGACCGAAACGGAAACATTTCTAAAACATCTCTACCGCTTCTTTGTCGAGGCCCACTTTACATACCTGGAAATAAACCCATTTACGTTCGCTTCGAGCGGCATCGTGCCGTTGGATCTTGTTGCTAAGGTCGATGACACAGCTCAATTCATATGTGCAAAGATCTGGAAAGATATCGAATTCCCGGTAGCATTCGGTGCCACGCTCACAAAGGAAGAAGAATATATCAAGGAACTGGACAGCGGCACCGGCTCGTCACTTAAATTGACCGTTCTAAATCCGAAAGGCCGCATCTGGACAATGGTTGCCGGTGGCGGAGCTTCCGTCATATACGCCGATACGATCTGCGACTTGGGGCAAGCAAAAGAAATGGCGAACTACGGAGAATATTCCGGAAATCCAACAACCGATGAAACGTACGAATACGCAAAGACGATACTGGACCTGATGACACGCGAGAAAGATGCAAAAGGAAAAGCGCTTTTAATAGGCGGTGGTATAGCGAATTTCACCGATGTTGCTAAGACATTTACCGGCATTATAAAGGCGCTTAAAGAGTATAAACAGAAACTGATCGATAACAAGATAAAGATATATGTCAGACGCGGCGGTCCAAATTATAAAGAAGGCCTTGCTAACATTAAAAAGCTTGGCGATGGGTTGGGCGTGCCGGTCGAAGTTTATGGGCCAGAGACACATATGACAAAGATCGTAAGCCTTGCGATAAGGAGCCTCCAATGAGCAAAAAGGAAAATACGGAACTTTTTACAAATAAGACACAAGCAATAATCTATGGCTACCAGCAAAACGCCATACAGCGCATGCTCGATTTCGATGCGGCTTGCGGCCGTGAGACACCATCGGTCACTGCTATCGTCAATCCATCACGCGCAGGACTTCACAAAGTATTCTTCGGCAAGAAAGAGATACTGTTGCCGATGTACAAAACGCTTAGCGATGCAAGCAATGCGCATCCGCAAGCCGATGTAATGGTAAACTTCTCATCTATGCGCTCTTCTTATCCAACGACGATGGAAGCGATCGAGAACAAGAACATTCGAACTATTGTTATAATCGCCGAAGGAATTCCGGAACGTTTTGCGAGGATAATTGCAAAGACGGCAAAGGAGTATGGCAAATGGATAATAGGTCCTGCCACAGTTGGCGGTGTTAAGGCAGGATGCTTTAAGATTGGCAATACCGGCGGAACGATCGAAAGCATTATCGATTCAAAGCTTCATCGCCCGGGTTCTGTCGGTTTCGTTTCCAAATCTGGCGGCATGTCGAATGAAGCTTATAACATCATTTCGATGAATACGGATGGCCTCTATGAAGGCATTGCAATTGGCGGCGATGCAAATCCTGGCTCCACCCTTCTCGATCACCTTCTGCGTTACGAAAGTATCGATGCGGTTAAGATGATCGTATGCCTGGGCGAGATCGGCGGAACGGAAGAACTCCGAATAGTCGAGGCGCTCAAAAATAAAAAGATAACCAAGCCGCTTGTTATCTGGACCACCGGCACCTGCGCGAAGATGTTCTCCGCCGGCGTTCAGTTCGGCCATGCCGGAGCCAAGGCCGATGCGAACATGGAAATGGCCGATTACAAGAACAAGGCGCTAAAAGAGGCCGGCGCCATCGTTCCAAATTCGTTCGACGATTACGATCAGAAGATAAAAGAAACATATCAGGCTCTCGTAGCTAAAGGCGTTATTAAACCTGCAAAGGAAACGCCCGCGCCAAAATTCCCAATCGACTATTCGCAGGCGCTTAAAGAAGGTCTAATTCGCAAACCTGCAACTTTCATCTCGACGATATCAGACGACAGAGGCGAAGAGCTTGCATATAATAATGTCCATATCTCTGAAGTGGTCGAAAAGGAGTTGGGCATTGGCGGCGTGATCGGCCTTCTCTGGTTCAAGAAACGCCTGCCGGAATATGGCAGAAAATTCATCGAAACGGTTTTAATGCTAGTGGCAGATCACGGCCCAGCGGTATCTGGTGCCCATAATGCAATTGTTGCGGCAAGGGCCGGCAAAGATATCATCTCGTCGCTCGCTTCGGGACTTCTAACTATCGGGCCGAGATTTGGCGGCGCGATCGATGACGGCGCAAAAACGTTCAAAAAAGCATTTGAGGCCGGCAAAACGCCCGAGGCATTCGTGAAGGAGATGAAGGATCTTGGCAAGAATATTCCAGGCATCGGCCACAGGGTGAAAAGCCTGCAGAATCCTGACAAGCGCGTCGAACTGCTTAAGGCGTTCGTGAAAAAGAACTTCCCATCTACCAAGCTCCTTGATTACGCGCTCGAGGTCGAAAAAATAACTACATCTAAAAAGAACAACCTTATACTGAATGTCGATGGCTGCATCGGCATATCGTTCGTTGATTTCTTAACGTCATGCAAAGAGTTCAGCAAAGAAGAGGCGGACAACACTATAGAAATGGGATGTCTAAATGCCCTATTCGTTG
>CAIPVD010000281.1 GCA_903868375.1 uncultured delta proteobacterium | reverse complement strand
GTTCGATCCTTTTCTTAAAATTTTCGAAATCGGCCATTACGCGCAGAAGCTTGTCGTAATGCGCCTTCGCTTCGTCTTCGGCGGCCTTGATCTGCGCGGCCATCTCGTCGGTAGAGGCCTGTTCCGCGGCTAGTTTCTCCGCTTCTTGTTTCTTCTCCTCGGCCTCTTTCTTTGCCTTCATCATATCCTTTAATTGGTCCACCTTGTTCTTGCTCATATTTTTTCCTCTGCCTATTTATTTCCCCAACATACTACTTACAAGCTTCGCTGTAAAGTCAACTGTTCCGATCACCTTCGAGTAATCCATCCTGGTCGGCCCTATCACTCCGAGCGTTCCAACTATCTCTCTGCCTTTTTTGTAGTGCGTCGTTACGATACTGCAATTCGATACGGCCTCGTAGTTGCTCTCCGCCCCTATAAAAACGCAGACCTCGTCGCTTTCGGTCGCCCTGTTCAATAGATGCACGATGCCCCGTTTTTCTTCCAGCGCGTCCATTACCTGTTTCAGTTTTCGGGCATCGGAAAATTCCGGCGCATATAGAAGGTTCGCCTCTCCTTGAACGAAAAGCTCGTCTTTTGCGGCTTCGTTGAAAAGCTCCTTCGACCAAAGAAGCGCGTGGCTTATTATCCTATCGACGCGGACACGTTCCTCGTCATATTCCTTCAACGCCTTTTTATGGGCATCTTCCAGCGAATAGCCGTAGAACGCGTCGTTGCAGTAGTTGGATATCTTTTCAAAGTCGGGATAGGAAAGCTCTTCGCCAACGTCGATCACGCGGTTGTGAACGATGCCTTCGCGCGAGATGAAAACGCCCAATATCTTGCCGGTCGAAAGAGGCAAGAACTCCATATGCTTAAATGTTACCATATCGGGCTTCGGCATTACGACAAGGCCCGTGTAGTTCGATATCAAAGATAATATTCGTCCGGTTCGTTTTAGCACCTCTTCGAGGTTGTTCGGCGTTACGTTGAACTGTTTTTCTATTGCCCTTTGATCGCTTTCGGAGAGGTCGCTTCGGCCGAGTATCGTGTTCACGTAAAATCTAAAGCCCGCGGCGGTCGGCATTCGTCCGGCGGACGTGTGCGGATGGGAAAGAAGCCCAATGTCTTCTAACTTTGCCAAGACGTTGCGGACGGTCGCCGAAGAAATGCCCAAGCCCCCGCATGTGGCAATGGTAGATGAACCGACGGGCGCTGCGGTCGCCACATATTCGGATATGAGCAGGCTTAAGATGTCGGTATCGCGCTGGGTTATCTTATGCATAACGAGCGGCTAGGCTATCAGCGAGCGTGGCGCTTTGTCAAGATTGCCCTTGCCGAGGCGTCGTCTAGGATTTTGCCGAAAAATTCATATTCAACGTCGGCGATCGCGGGGTCAAACTTTTTCACCTTTTCATCTAAGAACCCGTAACGGATGCAATCGCATTCTATTCCCATCGAAGCCAGTGCCTGGTCCACCGACTCTACGTTCTTTTTCTTATCATCTATAAAGACGGCCTTCGCCGGTTTAACTTTCGCCTTGGCGAGAAATAGCTTTAAGACATCGCCCTTGTTGTTGACATTGACCAAAAGCATTCCTTTATAATATCTGGACGAAGCGAAAAAATATTGTTTGGTGGAAGGCGGCGACTTTGCGATGTCTATCCCTACCGAAGAAAGCTGATCGTAAAGTGTAGGCGCTTCTTCGATAGACCTCGCGGTAAGCAGCATTACCTTTACGCCTTTATCTTGCAGGACGGTTACCAGCTCCGGCGTCTTTGGTTCGACCGCTGTTACCTTCGTGACCTTTTGAAGGTCGAACCAGGTCTTCATTGCCTTATCGGTCGCCTCTTTTTCGCTCAAGCCCGCTTTTTTGAACTTATCTACCGAATAATAATACCACCTGTCGCCGCCGAGCATCTGTGCAGATTCGATCAATGTGTTATCAACGTCGAGTATCAAGAGCGTATCGGGTGTAACATGCGACAGCGCATCTTCCATCTTCTTCGATTCAAATACCTTCGCCTGTGCGGGCGAAATGACCGCGACCGAAAGAACGAACGCCGCAAATGCAATCATCTTTTTCATGTGAAATCTCCCTCGAGGATTATTCTATAGCATTTTTGGGGCGAAGTGTATATTTTATAAGAAATTTTGGAGGCACACATGTCGCACTTCAGGCAAAATTTCATCACGAAAGAATGGGTAATAATAGCGCCGGAGCGTGCAAAACGCCCGGATCAGTTCCGTTCAGATAAAGGGCTTAAGGTGCTTCCGGAATACGATGCAACGTGCCCATTCTGTCCGGGGAACGAACATCTAACGCCGCCGGCTGTCATGGAAATTAAAAGTGGTGGAAGTTGGGCGCAGCGAACGGTGCCAAATAAGTTCGCGGCGGTTATGCCTGAACTCTCCGCCGAACGCCACCTCGAGGGTAAATATCTAACCGTCGATGGATTTGGTATAGCGGAAGTTGTCGTCGAACATCCTTCACACAATAAGGATCTGGCGCTGCTCGAGTTGGAAGATGTAAAGGGCGTGCTAAGAATGTATAAAGAACGTGCTACCGAGCTTGCAAAAAATCCGCAGGTCGATCTTGTTACGATCTTTAAGAACCACGGCTTAAGGGCGGGCACTTCGCTCGAACATTCTCACTCGCAGATAATCGCCACGGCAATTGTTCCCATTCACATGAGATATTGGATGAACCAGGCGCTGACGTATCACGACGACTTTGGCGAATGCCCGTTCTGCTTGCTTTTGAAGGACGAACTGCGCTACCAGGTTAGGGTGATAATAGACAGCGAACATTTTGTGGCGTGGTGCCCGTTCGCTTCTAAGTCTCCGTTCGAGATCCGCGTTATGCCGAAAAGGCACAATTCGCAATACGATTGCATAAACGAGGCCGAGATCGACGACCTGGCGGTTGTGCTGCGAAGCCTTTTGAAAAAACTTTATAACGGCCTTGCCGATCCAGATTATAATTTTGTGATATATTCTTCGACCGTTTCCGAAGGAGAAACGCAATATTTCCATTGGCAGATGACGATCGTGCCGAAGCTAACCACACCCGCCGGTTTCGAGATGGGAACGGGAATCTTCATAAACGTCATGCCACCGGAAGATGCAGCGAAGTTTTTGAGGGAAGTTAGCGTGGCTTAAAGCCATGAACTAACAGAAATTTCGATAACCCCGATTAAGATATAAGGATCTAAGATAACTTCGATAGCATTTTAACGATCTGGAGAAGGTCATCTTGCATACGCTGGTAATCGATTTGAGATGTAAGACCGTATGCATAAGCAATATCAAAAGCAGATGCCGATTCTTTTGCCGATGCTGATGCAATATTGAAGAACCTTTTTCTATCCTTTGGCCCATTTCTTCCATTACCTTCAGCAATATTAAGAATAACGCTGGATAGAGCCCTCTTTACTTGGTCCGACAAGTAGTAAGGCCAGCTACGTGTCAGGGACGGCATCCTTTTTGCTGTTAATAAAGCTAGTTCATATACTTTCAGTCTGTGATGATAAAACATTTTACCTCCAATTGGTTGTGTGGAGACCCCATGTCTCTCACTTGCGGGAG
>CAIPVD010000280.1 GCA_903868375.1 uncultured delta proteobacterium | reverse complement strand
ATAACCACCTTGAACCAATCTCATATGTATTATTTGCGCAGCTTTCAAATCAAGTACTGGATTGCCGGCAGCTTCCCACTTCTTCTTCATATCAGTTGGTCTTAAAGGAACATGACCTCTTTTTCTTGGGGATATTCCGCCCACTATAAAAGCCACCACTCGATCGGCAAGAGTTTTTGGAGATTTTAGGGCGCGCTCTTTTCTCTTAGCACCTGCTGCTTTGTAGATTTCCAAACATTCGGCTGCTGTCGTCGTTCTTACATAGCCTTGCTTGCGCAATGACGAATGTACATTCTTAGCGGTATCATATTCAAGCGGCGGATTGCCAGCCGCCTCCCATTTACGCTTTATGCCTGCCGCTGTTATAGGAATAAGGCCCTTTTGTTCTGGAGGTATCAACCCTATGATAAAGGTCCGAACTCGAGCATTGATGGTTCGGGGTGGTGATTTCAGGGCCTCCTTGCTTCTTCTAGCGCCTTGCTCGGAGAGCGTTAACGGTCTTATATAACCTTTGTTTTGTAATCCACAGTGCACACTTTTTGCAGTATTAAAATCAATAGGAGGATTACCAGCCGCCTTCCATTTATTCATTATATCAATCGCAGTAAATGGGACATGCCCCTTATCATCTGCGGTTATCTGACCACTAATAAAAGCTTCAACTCTATCTGTAATGGCAGAGGAGAATATACTCCTGGTGATTTCATGAGAACTATCTAACAACCTAATAAGCCCATCGAGAAACATTTGCTCCGATGGTGATTGATTATCCCTCGCATAGATAGCCATAACACCTTTCAAGAGCTTGGTCGCAATTCTCATCGACAAATCTGGTGCAAACACCGCCGAAGCAGCCGCATTTTCTGAAAAGATCGTCGATATATAAAAGCCCGGGCTATATGGCGGCAGTGCGTATTCTAAACTTGAGCCAAAAACGGAAGCGCACGGCATCGCCGATGCCGGTGCAATTATCATCGCTGTGCTAAAATTTATTCCCGTCACGTTCATATAATTATTTCGCCTTTTTTATCCTTAAAACCGAATGCATGCCGTCGGAATAGCTCACTTTATATTCCACACCGCTGTTCACCTCGGTAACGAGGCAGGTAAAGCTATTTGCCCGAACAGATTTAAATCTTAGCAATACCTCTTCACCTCTTCGCACATCCATTTCCGTTATGTCTTGATGATTGTCGTGGCGATTCGGCGGCGTAATTTTCATTTCAACATCCGTGGCCTGCAGAAACATTTCGGCATAGCATCTCGGCACAATCTGCCCAATCACGCCGAAATCACGGAGCTCCTTCACAAATGAGCCATCGACTTTTATTTGCACTTCTGCCGAAAGTCCGGCAGCATCTTGCGAAGCGGAGAGCGCCGTCTCATCCCAGTTCGCAGCCTTTAGAGATTCTAAACGGTAAGAACCATTAATTCTACCTCCCAACACAACCTCTGTGATCGATCCGCCACAGCGCAACACATAATTTAAGAAACTACACTTTAGCGCCGCCGCTATGCCACCGCTATAGGTCCCGCCGCGCATTATCCTGCTACCAAAATATTCGTTCATCTCTGGCGTTCCAGTCGAGGATATCACAACATTCGTACCAGCGCCCCCACTGCCAACAGCTTTAATAGATATGAGTTTCCCTTTTTCTCTTTCAAACACTATCTCATCGATAGAACGCTCCTTCCAACTATCTCTAACTGATCTAACTTTAAAGCTCGACACATGATAGCCAACGAAGACATTTTCCATCCCCATATGCAATAAAACATCGACTATTGCGCCGCGATACTGACAGCTATTGATCAACGGCCTTAGTCTATCCAAGCTTATAGTTCGATCGGCCTCTGAATCACCGAAGGAAACTTCGACAGTTCGGAGACTGTTTCCGACGGTACTTGAGAGCCATCCTCTTGTCACAAAATTTGCCCAAGTTATCTTTGAGATCTCTTCACCACCCATTGCGCCTTGGCCTTCTTTTGCAAAAAGAATGTACCTGCTTGGCGAAGATTCAATCGGCACGAGGGCACCATTCACAGCTGTGAGTTGATACGCAAAAGCCACTGGCGTTTCTACAATCGACGCCGGCAAAAAACCAAGACCGCTAAACACCGCCTGTTGCATCAATCCCGCACTTAAATTTATTCCAGTTGTGTTCATAATTTATTTACGCGCATTGATCCTTGAAACCGAATGTTCGCCGCCATAGTAGTTGACCTTATATTGCTCTCCGTTATTCATATCTGTAACGATACAGGTAAGAACCCCAATTCGACGTGATGCAAGATTTAACAAAGGCGCCCCATCTTTCCTAGCCACCATCGCAGCAATGTCTTGATGATTATCAAGGGGAGTCGGCCTGGTAATTTTCATTCTTATGTCTGTGGCCTGTGCTACGACGTCGGCATAATATCTCGCCACAACCTGCCCGACCACACCGAAACTTAAAAAACTACCTGCAAATGAACGGCCATTTTCGGAGAACATTTCGTTCTGTATATGAACATCTGCCGAAAAATCGGAGGGGTCTTGCGATGCAAGCAATACGGGTTCATCTCCGCTCTGGCTCCTTAATGATTGGATCTGGTAGATGCCTTCAACTCTGCTGCCAAGCACGATCTCTCTGACCAACCCGCCGTACCATGCTACTCTTAACGCCGACGCTATGGTGCCGCTATAAGAAAGCCTTGAGATCCTGCTTCTAAAATATGAATCCACCTCCCTGGATGCTGTTGCAGTTATCACGATCTTCATTCCTATTCCCTTACCTTCGGTCTTCATAAGGATCCTATCGCCTGATCCTTTTTCAAATTCTATCTCGTCGATATAGCGTTCTTGATGTTTTTCATTTCTCATTCTCATCTTTAAGCTAGTCACATGATAATCACCGACCAGCCTTTCGATGTCTGTCTGAAAAAGGATCTCGACTATTCCACCGCGATACCTGCTGTTGCACAAATATCTACTTATATCTTTCAGGCCCAATTTGGCGCCGTGCTTCGATCTGTCGAACGCGATATGTACGATGCGGCTGCAGCTAGTGCCTTTTTTGGGGACGTCACCTGTCTTTGCAAAATCCGACCAGGTTATTCGCGAGGTATTCACCCGTCCATCGTTTTCGGCCGGCTCCGAAACGGCGTCCGGTTCATCGGCAAGCAATGGAGTTACGATGTGCTTCACGATGGGCCCCAAAGTATTCATTCCGCCATCGAGCATAGCGGCCACTATAGAATCTAAAATATTTTCATCGCTAAGAGATGCGGCCACGTTTCGCTTGGCCATTTCGCTCTGCACTTTTTGCAACACCGTCTCCACGAACTGAACGCTTGCCTTCGCATATAGCACCCTACTTGATTCATCGTCATATCTCTCCGGATGCTGTTTGATATGATGCACAACAAACGCCATGTATCTTGCTTTTGAATCGGCCGACATTTGGGCCGGAAGTTTTTCCAGCGCCTCCGCAACAGGGTCCGGCTCGACCATTTTTACGGCGCCTCTAAGCGATGCGATAAGATGATCGGCACCCATTGGGACTTGGCCTTCTTTTGCAAAAAGCATGTACTTGCTTGGTGAAGATTCAACCGGCACGACGGCACCGGTCACAGCCGTGAGTTGATACGCAAAAGCCGCTGGCGCTTCTATTACAGGCGCAGGCAGAAAGCCAAGGCCGCTGAACACCGCTTGTTGCATCAATCCCGT
>CAIPVD010000279.1 GCA_903868375.1 uncultured delta proteobacterium | reverse complement strand
ATCCAACGCGCGTAATGATCGAATATAATCAAGGTGTTTTTTGCCTGAAGAAAAGGCCTTTATACCCAGGTTACGCTTTCATTAATTGTGCGAGGGATTTCTTAGCGACGATAATAAGTCGGCGTTCAAAGGTATTCTATGGGCCGGTCAGGATGGGGCAGGAAATAGTTGCCGTTAAGAATGAAGAGATCGAGCAGCTCAAGTCTCTTACCGGCGATTCAGGAAATGCTGGAATATCATATGGCCAATTATCAGGAGATAAAGTTCAGATAGTATCCGGTCCGTTAAAAGGTAAGGAAGGAATAATTCTGAAGATGTCCAAACGAAAACATAGAGTCAGTGTTCTGATATCTCTTGGCAACAAACAGGTAAAGTTGCAGCTTGCATGTGTTATCGGTGACGAAAAGATAGCTATAGGGAAAAATGAATAATATAATTGAAAAATCAAAATGGTCATTTACAGAAAGTGAACCTCGAATTGCGTACAGATATGCCCGCAATGACAGTGATAGACCTACGATAATAGTGGTTCATGGTGGCCCAGGAGATAATAACTCATATTTGATCAGCTGTTGTGCAGATCATCTTGAGGCCCTTTACAATGTGGTATGGTTTGATCAGCGAGGATGTGGAAATTCTGATCGAAGATTAACTATAAATGAATTTAATCCCAGTTATGGGGTTCAAGATATATGCAGACTTCAAAAAGAACTTTCATTGGATAACGTCATAATAATGGGACATTCATGGGGTGGAATGCTTGCCGGAATGTATGCCTCTCAATATCCAAAAAATGTAAAGGCCTTGATCAATGTATGTGGCCCAGGATCTTTTTTAGATCTGCAGAACATTTTATTGGAAAGATTAGTAGTGATTTCAGAGGATAATAGTGCTCAGCACGACAGATTAAAGAAGATACTTTTGATGGGGTATGGATCGAGAAGATTGCTCTCGTTGCTCCAAATGGCACGCGAAAAGGGGTTATATTACAAAGACTTTGATTTCACTAAAAAAGAAATGGAAGCCAACATCAGGTTGGCCGTTCAAGACGGATATTACGACGAAAAAACAATTCTTGAATCTGAAGAATCACTGTTCTTTGCCTGTGATTACCATTCGCTGACAACGTTTGATATATATAAGCAATTGAGCTGTGTTACATGCCCCTCACTTGTGATCGGCGGAAAATATGACGGTGTAGTGAGCGAGGATTGCATAGAGAAATATCATCGCGCGATACCAAGCTCTAAAATGGCGATCATTCAGGGGGCGGGTCACAATCCTTTTCAGGAAGCGCCTGAAGAATTCTTCAGAATAATAAACAACTTCATATGTCACGAAATTTGACCAGCGAGCCCATAGGAAAGGGGATATTGAGGGTTTCCGTTCCCATTTTCTGTTCTGTGCTCATAAACAGCTTATGGCTTTCAAGTGACGTCTTTTTCTTGGGGCGCATTAGCGAAGCTTCGATCGCGCTAGTCACATATATCACTCCATGTTTGATAATCGGATATGCTTTTATTGATGGATTGAGCATTCCCCTTACAGTTTTAGCGGGCAGGTCTGTGGGTGCCGGTGATGAGATGGAATACTTCAGAGTAAGGAACTGCGGATTTGTGGTCATTCTTACATCGAGTCTTTCATTGACCGTTCTGGCTTATCTCGGACTGCCGTTGGTTCGATCTGCTGTTAATGCAAGTTCATTATTCGGAAACGATAGTTTCACGGTTTACGCCACATGTTTCATTTTGAGCCTTGTGCCCTGGTGTTTACGGGCATACCAATCCTCATTATGTGCGGGGTCTGGATATACAATGCCGTCATATATAGGATCGGCGGTCTTTATCTCTGCCAAAATTTCTCTGGAAGCACTTGCGTGGAAATATAGTGAACTTAACGTTACGACGATAGGAACGGCGACTGTAGTTGCAATGTGGCTCTCGGTATTTCTGACAGGATTCTATATCAGGCGCTTGAAGGTCAATATCATGCCGACGCTTGATCCGTTTATCAGCCTCGAAACAATGCGAACTATCTTTACAATCGCGCTACCTGTTATGGCAGGCAACCTTCTTGCAGCGATAGAAGCTGCGGTCACGATAGGATTTTTGAACGGATATGGGTCGTCAACAATGGCAGCACTCAGCCTTATAGAGCGCTTTAGGACAAACATCCTATTTCCAATAATAGCTATAGGATCT
>CAIPVD010000278.1 GCA_903868375.1 uncultured delta proteobacterium | reverse complement strand
CGGTTGGGCTTGGCCCGGACGGCAGATATTATGTAATGAGCGGAGATAGAAGGGGAACGAACTGGATAGGTATGCTGATAAAACATATGCATCCTTACAACGCTTCATCTCGTCCATCGTTCGAAGATATATTTCACATATCGATAGGTGCCAGCTCGGAAATATCTTCAAAGGGAGATGGCTGGATAGAAGACACTCGATATACAAAGCTTGCCGACAACATCTGCTCATATGAGACGATCAGAAAAAGTAAAGATGGAACGATTGCAACTGAACGTAGGGTGAGGCTTGCAATGAGATCGAGCGAAAAGGACGCCGGTGCCGGCGGTTTTGAAAGATATATTGATATACCGCTCGAATCTCTGAAAAAACTGATTGGAACGGGAGGTCGTTCGATAAGAATCACGGATGCTGACTTCATTGTGGGACCTAAGTTTAACTCGAAAATTCAGGTAGAGTTGCAACCTGTTTTTGATTCAAATGGAAAATTAGAAAGTGTCAGCATGAGCGTAGCGGATGGGGAGCAGTTCAAGGCATGGCCCTTTAATATTCCGGTAGAGAATGCCGAAGCGCTCGCAATGATTGTGGCAGGTGGTGTTGGTGCAGCTGTTCTTCGTGCAGGATTTGGAGAAGATCCGAGAAATGTTCTGGATTGGTTGACAGCAGATATTGAAACCTTAAAAAAAGAATTACCAATTATTATACCAAGCGAAGCTACTCCCCAATCTCTGGACATTCTTAAAAATGCAACCACGGCAGAATTAGAAGAAGGAAGTTTATATGTTGCCTCTTATGAGGCCGATCTTGAACGGGTACTTCGCGAAAATGTCTATGAACAAACAGAGTATAAGATCATCCAGGGATTTAATGGGAGGTACTATGCGATACAGACCGAAGAGATGATCTTTGAAAGTTATTCCATTGAAGGAGCTCTCATTAATTTACGCATAAACTATGATGCGAATCCGAATATCGAATATTCTTTGGGGTTAGGGCCGAACGGCAAATACTATATAATTAAAGGTTTTGCGATTGGGACCTATTGTATCGGCGTGGAGATTTTGCATTTACATCCGTATGGCAGTACTTCAACTCCTTCATTTCTTGATATAAAGGCGTTGCGCATTGGTGCTCGTTCAAAGATATTTACAAAAGGTGATGGTTATTTTGAGGGCAGTAGCTACGTCAAATTGGGGAATAGAATTTCATTAGTGGATACCGTTAGATTGCAAGGCGGCGAAACGACTAGTTTGCGCAGAGCGCTGGTAACCATAGGGCATAGCTATGCGGACGGAAAAGATATGGACGTTCGTTTTAGGTCCTGTGTGCTTGAGGATATAATAAATGGCAATGACCGCTCTGCAAGAAGAGTCGAGGCATATTATTATAAGGGCGAAGATGAACTAGTTTCTAGAGTTGCCGTAGAATTGCAGCCTATCTATACTGCGGAAGGCAAGATGGATAGAATATCCGTTAGAATTGTAGATGGGGAAATAACTCAAGATGCTTTTAATATATGGAGTGAAGGATTCAGCTTAGTAACCACCCGTCACTGAAGCCAAATAGGTAAAAACCCGTTCAAAATTCACCGTTTGACAAAATTAGAAAATTGTGAGAAATTGTAGTTGTACCACATGTGGTACAAGGAGATTTTATGGTAACTCTAAACGCTTCGCGGGCAAGACAAAAACTGTTCGAACTCTTGCGCGGAGTAATAGACAAAAATCAGCTCTGTCGCATCGCCTATAAAACGGGTGAGGCTATTCTTATGTCGGAAGATGAATATGATTCGATGGTGGAAACGCTTTACCTTCTTTCCAGTCCGGGTTTTAAAAAGGCTTTTTCAAAGGCCCGCGATGACATTAAAAGCGGCAAAGCCGTGTCGTGGAGATTAGCGATGGGGGCTCGCCGTGCAAAAGTATGATGTGAAGCTTACGCATCAGGCGATCAAAGATGTAAATCAATTAACATCCAAGTTGCGTCTAAAGCTTGAAAAAATAATAACCGAGATCCTGGAAAGAGATCCATATGAAGGCAAAAGACTTATTGGCGAACTTGCAGGAAGCTATTCGCTAAGATTATCCTACAAAGACAGAGTGGTCTATTCGATAGATAAATCCCGGCACATTGTGTATATCGAGCGGGCCAAAACACATGACGACGACTAGAACCACCAGTGACGGGCGGTTCAAAAAAACTTAGCAACTTTTTCGTGGTCCTGCCGATTATACCATTAACGAGTGATTCGTCCAATTATGGGAACTTATTTGCCAATAGTTAGTGGATTTCAGGCGCTGCCCGGGCTTGCGCCTGTGGCTGCTCCCACGGCATTTGGCACCGTTGTGCCAACTAGCGCATTTGGCGGAGTTGCGGCTTCTGCTACGCAAGTTGCTGCTGAAAATGCCGATGCGCTTGCAGTTCTTATAGTTGGTGGCGCTGTAACGACTTTGCCAACTGTCGTTCATACTGGAGCTGAAGTTGATGGGATTTTCAGTGGCTCGGCGATTCTCGATCCTGTATGTGACTATCGGGCTAAAGAAACGAATCGATCCGGATTTGGTGGCGCATTCGATCAACTATGGGGATATGCAAAAAGGATAATTGAAAGGCGTTCAAACGAAACTGTTTCATCGAAAGCAAGTAATGGTGATGAGTTTGATCTGATCAAGGCCTACGGCGTGAGGTTTCGGCTGTTTGGCGAGATAAAGCCGTCTGAATCTGTGCTGAAAATATTAGCTCGCTCCGTTAAGCGAACGCATAGAAAAATTCCTATCATTGTAAGTAACTGCCTCCAATGCAGTTCTGTTCTAGCCAAGACGATCATAGCAAATGGTGGTGCGCCTGAAACAGCTATTTTAGGTTCGGCCAATCTTGGTGTTGATCCAGTAGGCATTGAACGTCCACAGGGATGGTCTGGTCACGCATTTCTTTTCGGAAACCACTGGGTAACATATACAATTGCCGATGGAACTCACATGGCCATTGATGTGACTACAGGAAGCTGCACCAATAAAGGTGCAGACATAATAACTGCACCCTCAATAGAGGAACTCTTTAAAAAACTTTCTTTTTGTTATGGCGGAGAATGGAAAATTGACTTGGTCAGCGAAGCACTTCTGGACAAGGGCTGATTTCACCACCCAACAATCATGATTCGGAACATTCGCAGCAGGTACGGGCTACTGTAAGGCGTGGGTCCTTGACCGCCTTTGCTTCGTCTAGCCTACGACGGAAAGTTTTGGTCGGTGCGTTGTGAACAACGTCGGGCGTTGTCTTGCATTCTTCGGCGATCTTTATCATGATATCGCAGAACTCGTCGCAAGCGGCTTTGTTCTCGGTCTCCGTCGGTTCGATCATAATTGAGCCATGAACGATGAGCGGGAAATATATCGTTGGCGGATGCATTCCGTAATCCATGAGCCTCTTCGCGATATCCAAGGTCTTAATGTCGTTCTCGTTCTGGAACTTGTCCGAGAAAACACATTCATGCAGCGACGGGCGCGTGTAGGGGAGGTGATAATGTTTCGAAAGTCTCTCTTTTATATAAGTTGCGTTTAGCACCGCAAGCTCTGTTGCACGCTTCAATCCATCTGGCCCCATTTCTCGGATATAAGCATAACCGCGGACTATCACGGCAAAGTTACCGTAGAAGGCCTTTACCTGGCCGATCGACTTCGAATGTCCGGGCAAAAATGGCTCGAGCGCCTTCTTAACTCCAACTGGGCCTGAACCTGGGCCGCCGCCGCCGTGCGGTGTTGCAAATGTCTTATGCAGGTTAAAGTGCATGACATCTATTCCGAAATCGCCAGGGCGAGAGACTCCCATAAGCGCGTTGAGGTTTGCACCGTCCATATATACAAGGCCGCCCTTTGCGTGGACCATGTCTGCGATCTCTTTAATATGATATTCAAAGATACCAAGCGTATTCGGGTTCGTTATCATTATCGCCGCTACATCATCATCTAATACCTTTGCAACCGCTTCAGGTGTAAGTAATCCTTCTTCATTCGATTTCACTTCGACTACCGAATATCCGCAAAGCGCAGTGCTTGCCGGATTCGTTCCATGTGCGCTATCGGGGATAATGACCTTTTTGCGAGGATTGCCGTTAGCTGAATGATAAGCACGAATCACCATCATGCCTGTTAGCTCGCCATGTGCGCCCGCTGCAGGTTGAAGCGTTACCGCATCCATGCCACTTAGCTCTGCCAAATATTTCTCGAAGTTCTGCATCAGTTCCAAATTGCCATGAACAGTTTCTGCAGGCTGATACGGATGCGAGTTCTTAAAACCTTCGATCTGGACCGCGCTATCTGCCACTTTTGGGTTATACTTCATCGTGCAAGAACCCAAAGGATAGAATCCAGCGTCCTTATTATAATTGTAGGTCGATAAACGGACAAAGTGTCGAACGACATCGGCTTCCGATAGTTCTGGCAGCTCCGCCATTTTTTTCCTGCGCAGCTTTTGCGGTAGTTCTGCATTGACCGCAACATCCGCTTCCGGCAGCGAATAGCCAATTCTTCCGCTTACGCTCTGTTCAAATAATGTATTTTCTTCGATTAACATAGTTTGCTCACCAATTTATCGATCTCTTCTTTGCTGTTCTCTTCCGTTACGCATACGAGCAGGCAATTCTTAAGCTCTGGATACCAGCGGCCTAGGTCCACGCCCGCGAAGATATTCTCCTTCGAGAGTTTAGCGATGACTTCGGATGCATTGTGGTTAAGCTCCACGACGAACTCGTTGAAGGTGGCGCCGGTGAACTTTATCTTAAGCCCATGCGTCTTGATCTTTTCCTTTGCGTATTCCGTCTTCGCAAAGTTTAGCTCGGCCAATTTCTTAAGTCCTTCTTTTCCAAGAAGCGCAAGATAGACACATGCGGTCGTTGCGCATAGTGCTTCGTTCGAGCAGATATTCGATGTCGCCTTTTCTCTTCTGATATGCTGTTCGCGCGTTGCAAACGTTAGCACATAACCGCGCTTGCCTTGAGTATCTACCGTTTCACCGACGATACGCCCGGGCATCTGGCGCAAGTATTTATCTTTCACCGCGAATATTCCAAGATATGGTCCGCCGAAATTCACACCACATCCAAATGCCTGTCCTTCAGCTGCGACTATATCGACGCCAAGTATTCCCGGCGCTTCGATAAGGCCTAAGCTCATAGGCTCCGGCGTGCTCGTGATGAAAAGTCCGCCAGCCTTATGAATGACGTCTGCCATGTCTTGCAGCTCGTCAATTGCGCCGAAGAAGTTCGGATAGCCTACTATCAAACCCGCCGCTTCGTTATTGCAGAGGTCGTTCAGGTGAGAACGGTTAACCAATCCTCGTTCATCGTGCTTAACTTCGACCATTTCATAGCCAGAAGGGGAGATGATAGTGTGGATCGTATTCTTATATTCTGGGTGAACCGAATCGGCGACAAGTATCTTTTTGCGCTTCGTTACCTTAAGCGCCAAGAGCGCGGCTTCGGCAGTTGAAGTTGCTCCATCGTAATGCGAAGCGTTCGCAACGTCCATTTCAAAGATACGCGCGATCATCGTCTGATATTCAAATACCGTTTGCAACGTCCCCTGGCTGATCTCCGGCTGATAAGGGGTGTATGGAGTGATGAACTCGCTTCTTGAAACGATAGTTCCGACCGCTGCGGGCACAAGGTGCCTGTAAGCGCCAGCGCCTAAGAACGAAATAGCGTTCGTCTTGTTCTTGGCGGCGAGCCCGTTCAAGTGCTTCATTAGCTCCGGCTCGCTCATCGCCTTTGGCAGTTTTAGGCTGCCGGCGAATCTCAAACCGGGCGGGATGGAAGCAAAAAGGCCGTCGATGCTTTTTGCACCGACGACCTTTAACATTTCATTAATTTCTGATTCAGTATGTGGCAGATATCGCATTGTCTTATGCCTTCTCTTCTGTGACAAAAGCCTCATATCCCTTGGCATCGAGCAGTTCGCCAAGTTCTGATGCATCGCTCATCTCTAATTTGACGAGCCAGCCTTCATTATATGGGTCTTCGTTCACTGTTTCTGGGTTGTCTTTTAAAGGATCGTTCGTTTCAACGACCTTGCCGGATACCGGCGCATAGACGTCGCTTACCGATTTAACAGATTCGACCACGCCGAATGCGTCGCCTTTGGAAAGGATCTCGCCTTCGCCGGGCATTTCGACATAGACGATGTCGCCCATCTGCTCCTGCGCATAGTCGGTAACTCCGATCGTCGCCACCTTGCCGTTAACTTTTACCCATTCGTGTTCTCTTGTGTACTTCATGTCATCGGGGAAATCCATAGTGTTACCTCCTATTTATTTTTTATAAAACGGTGTCTCGACCACTTCTGCTAGCCGTTTGTTGCCTCTAATGTCAACGAAAAATTTAGAACCGATATTCGCAAATTGTAGCGGCATGTAACCCGTGCCAATAGCCTTGTTCAGGGATGGCGACATAGTGCCGCTGCAAACGAAGCCGGATGGCTCTTTATCATCTTTGTTCGCGAATAGTTTATAGCCTTCGCGCGGAATGCCTGGATCGACCATTCTAAATCCGACGCACTTGCGCTTTAAGCCTTCTGCCTTTATCTTTTCGAATATCGATTTGCTCATGAAATCGCCGGGCTTGTTCATCTTGACCACCCAGTTTAGTCCTGCTTCGAACGGGTTCGTTGTGTCGTTGATCTCGTGTCCATAAAGGCTGTATCTCATTTCGAGACGAAGCGTATCGCGTGAGCCCAGGCCCGTTGGCTTCAATCCCTTTGGCTTGCCGGTCTCAATGAGTGCGCTCCAGACCTTTGGCGCGGAGGAGGGCGAACAGAATATCTCAAATCCGTCTTCACCTGTGTAGCCGGTGCGTGCGATGATGCAACCATCTGTGTGCGTAACTTTTGCCTTCGTGAAGTGGAACGTCTTAAGTGTGGAGAGCTTCGCATCGGTTAAGCCCTGCAATATCTCCTCTGACTTCGGCCCCTGAAGCGCAATAAGCGCCCATTTGTCGCTATTGTTCGTGAGCTTAACGTTGCCTTTCTTGTGAGCGTTTACCCAAGCCCAATCCTTATCGACGTTCGCTGCGTTTACGACGAGCATTATATGTTCAGGATTCCATCTGTAGACGATGACGTCATCTACGAGTCCGCCCTTATCGTTCGGGAGCAGCGAATATACCGCCTGCCCGTCGACGAGCTTCGAAGCGTCGTTTGTCGTTAGATACTGAACGCAAGCCATTGCGTCGGGGCCTTCGAAATCGAATTCACCCATGTGGCTAACGTCGCAAAGGCCGGCGGCGGTGCGGATGGTGTTGTGTTCATCGATGACTCCGCTGTAAAGCACTGGCATTGCATAGCCGCAGAATTCGACCATCTTTGCCTTAAGTTTCAGATGTTCTTCGTAGAGTGGTGTGTGTTTCATTTTTTTATCT
>CAIPVD010000277.1 GCA_903868375.1 uncultured delta proteobacterium | reverse complement strand
GCCTTAAGAACAAGAAAAATTTAGGCATTCACACCGAACTTTTGGGCGACGGCATCGTCGAACTAATGAAGGCCGGCGTTATAGACAACACAAAAAAATCGCGCCACAAAGGCAAAGCAATTGCCTCTTTCTGCATGGGTAGCAAAGAAACCTACGCGTTCATCCACGATAATCCAACGATTGAATTCAGGGGAATAGATTACACAAATAACCAGCTGGTAATCGCCGCGAACGTAAATATGGTGGCGATAAATTCCGCGATGGAGATCGACCTTACCGGCCAATCGACCGCGGAATCTATCGGTAAAACTTTCTACAGCGGTATCGGCGGGCAGGCGGATTTCATGCGCGGCGCAATGCTTTCCAAGGGCGGCATGACGATACTTGCCATGCAATCGACGACCGATGACGGCAGCGTCTCTAAAGTAGTTCCGTTCATGCGGGAAGGTGCGGGTGTTACGCTTAACAGAGGCGACATCCATTACGTAGTAACTGAATATGGCATCGCTTATCTGCACGGGAAGAACATTCGCGAACGTGCGATGGAACTGATAGGTATAGCCCATCCGAAGTTCAGGCCATGGCTTATCCAGGAAGCGAAACTGCGCAATCTTATCTATAAAGATCAGGCGTTCATACCGGGCAAGAAGGGCGAGTATCCGGAACATCTTGAAACTTATCGTACGACGAAATCGGGCCTAAAGCTTTTCCTGCGCCCGGTGAAGATCAGCGACGAGCCGCTACTTAAAGATTTTTTCTATTCGCTTTCGGATGAAAGCATCTACAAGCGTTTTATATCGGCCAGAAAAGATATGCCGCACGAGCGTTTGCAGGAATTCGTGGTGATAGATTATACAAAAGAAACGATGCTTCTTGCCATTATCAAGAATGAAGAGAACGAAGAACTCGTTGGGCTTGGCCAATATGGTATAGATGAAAATACGCATACGGCAGAAGTGGCGTTTACGGTAGTCGATTCACAGCAGGACAAAGGCATAGGCAACGAGCTGTTGTCTTATTTAACTTATCTTGCCAAGAAGCAGGGGCTCCTTGGTTTCACCGCAGAAGTTTTGCTAGACAATAAACCGATGTTGCATCTGTTCGAGAGTTCAGGTTTTGACATGGACAAAAAAAGGTCGGAAGGCGTCTACGAACTTAAGATGATGTTCAGATGAACACACCAGACATAAAATACCTATTCGAACCGCGAGGCGTAGCAGTTATCGGCGCTTCGGCCACACCGGGCAAGATCGGCTATGCCATTGTGGATAATATCGTTTCAAGCGGCTACAAAGGTGGCGTCTATCCTATCAACCCAAAGGGTGGAGAGATTTTAGGCCGCAAGGCGTATTCGGCGGTCGAAGAAGTGCCTGGCGAAGTGGACCTAGCCGTGATCGTGGTTCCCGCCAAGTTCGTGTTCGAAGCGGTAGAAACGTGCGCCAAAAAGAACGTTAAGTTCTTATCAATAATCACATCCGGTTTTTCCGAAACGGGCAATATAGAAGGCGAGAAGAAGATCGTGAACTTCGCGCGCGAACATGGAATGCGTGTGCTGGGGCCAAACATTTTTGGCACGTTCTCCGCAAAGGTATCTTGCAACGCAACGTTCGGGCCCAAAGAGATAAGGCACGGCAACGTTGCCATCATGACGCAGAGCGGGGCTCTAGGAATTGCGATGATAGGCAAGACGGCGGTCGAAAATATCGGTCTCTCCGCCATTATCTCTCTCGGCAACAAATCCGATATAAACGAAAGCGACCTTTTAGAATACCTTGTAGGCGACGAGGGGACAAAGGTCATAATGATGTACATCGAAGGCGTTCAGGATGGCGAGCGCTTTGTTAGCGCGCTAAAGAAGGCAACACGCCTAAAACCAGTCATCGTTATCAAATCGGGGCGATCGAAACGCGGCGCGATGGCGGCGGCATCACATACCGGCTCTCTTGCAGGAGCTGACGAAGTGTTCGAAGATATCATGCGCCAGTGCGGAGTCCTTCGCGCGGAAAGCCTTCAAGAAGCGCTTAATTGGTCTAAGTTCATCGCGAACACGCCGCTACCTATTGGTGAGAACGCGGCTATTATCACGAACGGCGGCGGCGTCGGCGTTATGGCAACCGATGCTTGCGAAAAATATGGCATCAAGATGTACGATGACACGCACGAGCTAAAGCGGATCTTTTCGCCGGTAACTCCCGACTTCGGTTCTACAAAAAATCCGATCGACCTAACTGGCGGCGCGACTTCTGCGTTCTACGATTCTGCCATAAAGGCGGGTCTTAATAGCCCGAACATCCATTCGGTTATTGCGCTGTATTGCGAAACCGCAACATTCGACGTGGAAAATTTGCCGAAAGTAACGAAATCGAATTTCAAGGCGTTTCAGGCCGGCAAAAAGCCGATAGTCTTCTCTCTGCTCGGCGGCGAAAAGGTCGAAAATTGTATCGTTGACATGAAGAACGAGAACGTTCCCGTGTTTGCCGATGTTTATGAAGCGGTCGCATGCTTAGGCACTATGTACCGTTACTATAATTATCTAAAGACCGATGTCGAACATGCCGAAGACGTCGAAATAGACGTTGATGCTATTAACAAAGTTGTGGCGAGCGCACAGGCGGACCACAGGTCGTTCCTACTTGCCCACGAAGGACAGATAGTGATGAAGGCGGCGGGCATAACTTTACCGCAGAGTAAAATCGCTCATCATATCGAAGAAGCGATAAAATATGCCGAAGAGATCGGCTATCCCGTGGTCATGAAGGTCGTTTCGCGCGATATCCTGCACAAGAGCGATGCCGGCGGCGTGGCGCTGGACCTTGTGAACAAAGCAGAAGTCATCGATGCCTATCAGGCCATCATGCATAGTTGCAGGCAATACGATTCGAAGGCGCGCATCGACGGTATCGAAGTTTGCGAGATGGTTCGCAAAGGTACGGAGCTGATCGTAGGCGCAAGGCTCGATAAATCTTTCGGCCCAACGGTTATGTGCGGGCTTGGCGGAGTTTATGTCGAAGTCATGAAAGACGTTTCGTTCCGCGCGGCAAGCTTGGGCCGCCGCGAGGCGCATGCAATGATAAAAGATATCAAGTCGTATCCGCTGCTGCTCGGCGTGCGCGGGGAAAAACGAAAAGACGTCGAAGGCGTCGTCGATACGATAATCAAACTTGCCACGATAATTCGCAAGTGCAAGAATATAACCGACATCGAAGTTAACCCGCTGCTCGCTTACGACGTTGGCGAAGGCGTGAAGGCGGTCGATGTCCGTGTGTTGATAACTAAAAAATAAGGGCGGGGGTCAATTATGAACAAAATAGTCGTTGCATCGATGAGAAAGAGCGTAGGCAAAACGAGCGTGATAGTTGGGCTCGCGAAGGCAGCCGGTAAAAAGATCGGCTACATGAAACCTTTCGGCGACAGGCTCCTTTATAAAAAGAAACGGCTTTGGGATTACGATTCCGCTCTTATCACGGACATCTTCGATCTTAAGGAGAACCCGGAAGACATAACCATCGGGTTCGAACACGCCAAGCTTAAATATATGTACGACGAAGCCGGCACGAAAGAGCGGCTTAAAGATATTTCAGAGAGAACTGGGCGCGATAAAGATGCGCTCTTTATCGAAGGCGGCCCGGAACTTGCTTACGGAGCATCTGTCAATCTCGATTCTATGACGGTAGCTCGTTCGATGGATGCAAAGCTTGTCCTAGTGGTCGGCGGCGAAGACGGAATAATTGCCGACGATATCGCTTTCTTAAGCCGATTCGTGAAGACCTCCGAGGTGAAACTCGTTGGCGTGATCATTAACAGCGTTCGTGATGTTGAAGAATTCAAACATACGCACTTCGACAGCATTGCCAAGATGGGCGTGCCGTTGCTTGGTGTCATTCCGTACACTCATGAATTGGCACATTTAACGGTCGGACATATCGCGGAGCGCCTGTTTGCAAAGGTGATAACCGGCGAAGGCGGCATGAACAATCTGGTCGAAAATGTCTTTGTGGGAGCCATGTCCGCGAACATCGCCATCAACAGCCCGCTCTTCAAGAAAGAGAATAAGCTCATCATAACCAGCGGTGACAGAAGCGACATGATAGTGACCGCAATTGAGACGAATGCGGTCGGCATCGTGCTTACGAACAATCTTTTGCCTCCGGCGAACCTTATTTCACGGGCGGGAGAAAAGAATATTCCGATGTTCCTGGTACCTAACGATACGTTCCAGATTGCGAAGCAGATAGACAATATCGAGCCGCTGCTATCGAAAGACGATACGGACAATATCGAACTCTTGGGGCGGTTGATAAAAGATAACGTCAACCTGGCCGCGATATTGTAAAAACCTGATTATGGCGGAACGATTACCATTTTTGCTGTTATTCTATCCCGTACTTCTATTTTCGCTTTCATGCCACGAGGCTGCTCATGGCTGGATGGCGAATAAGTTCGGCGATCCTACCGCAAGGCTTTTGGGTAGGGTAACGCTCAATCCAATTCCTCATCTAGATATGATAGGAACCGTGCTGCTTCCGATCGTTGCGATTCTTACAGGCGCGCCGCTCATTGGCTGGGGAAAACCGGTTCCTGTGAATCCCATGAACTTGCGGGATCCCAGGAAAGATGAGGTTTATATAGCGGCGTTTGGCCCGTTCAGCAATCTGATATTGGCCTTATGCTTTGCATTCGTCGGACGTTTGGAAATGTTCCTGATCGAATATTTGAATGTGATTAACCTTGATGGAATATATGCAACGGCGGCCTCCGCTATTTTTACGATCTGCCATATGGGCGTAATGCTAAATCTTGCGCTGGCGGTCTTCAATCTCATACCGATATATCCGCTCGACGGCGGCGGGGTGCTTCGCGGCCTTTTGCCGGAGCGCGCAGTCGAGGTTTACGATCGTTTTGCCAGGCAGAGCATATTTTTATTATTGATATTGTTTGCGACCGGACTCTTGCGTGTGATATTCATTCCTGTTAAATTAGCAGCTAACTTTTTATTACCGATGTAAGGATGCTTATGAATAAACCGAAAGAACCATCGAACCATCGAACCATCGAACGAGTATTGAGTGGTATGCGTCCGACCGGACGCCTTCATTTGGGGAACTATCACGGCGCGCTCCAAAACTGGGTGAAACTTCAGAACGATTACGAATGCCTATTCTTCGTGGCCGACTGGCACTGTTTAACTACCGATTATGCCGATCCCAAAGATATTCGCGGTAACGCCGAGAATATGCTTATCGATTGGCTAGCGTGCGGTTTAGATCCCAAGAAATGTACGTTCTTCGTTCAATCTTGGCTTAAAGTTCATGCGGAGCTTCATCTATTATTATCCATGATGACGCCGCTCTCTTGGCTCGAACGCGTTCCAAGCTACAAAGAGATACGCCAGCAGCTAACAGATAGGGATCTTTCCACCTATGGATTCTTAGGATATCCAATGCTCATGACCGCGGATATTATCGCCTATAATGCGAACAGGGTTCCGGTTGGCGAAGATCAGGTTGCGCATATTGAACTTTCGCGCGAGGTCGTCCGTCGCTTCAACTTTCTTTACAAGAAGGAGGTCTTTGTCGAGCCAAAGCCGTTACTAACGCAGACGCCGAAGGTGCCGGGCCTGGACGGCAGAAAGATGAGCAAGAGCTATAACAATTGCATCTATATCTACGATACAAAAGAAGAAGTGCGAAAGAAAATTATGCCGGCGATAACCGATCCGGCAAGAAAGCGCCGCGAAGATCCGGGACATCCGGAGGTTTGCATCATTCATGATTATCATAAACTCTATTCGTCGGCGGAAGTTTGCGCATGGTGTGAAGATGGTTGCCGCACAGCTAAAATTGGTTGCGTAGATTGCAAAAAGAAACTGCTTGAAGGTATGGACGCTTTCTGGGATCCGATACGCGAGAAGCGGGCGGAGATAGCTAAGCATCCTGAACAGGTCTGGGAGATCGCAAAAAGTGGGTCGGAGGTGGCGAAAATTCTTGCGGAAACGACCATGGAAAAGGTAAGAGAAGTAATGCATTTAAAGTACTAGTCGATTATGAACCAATACAGAATAAATCTAGAAGCATTTGAAGGCCCGATGGACCTTCTGCTTTACCTTATTAAAAAGAACGATCTGAATATCTACGATATTCCCATCGCTTTTGTCACCGATGAATACTTAAAGTACCTTAATACGCTTAAAGACTTAAATATTGATTTTGCAAGTGAATTTTTAGAGATGGCGACGGAGCTTGCTTATATCAAGTCGAAGATGTTGCTGCCTAGCGAAGTGGTCGAAAGCGAAGAGGAAGAGATCGACCCGCGCGCAGATCTTGTCCGCCGTTTGATAGAATATCAAAGGTACAAAGAAGTGGCTGCCGCGTTGAACGATAGAACCCTTTTGAACCGCGACGTGTTTACGCCGAACATCCCAAAGGACGAAACGAAACCGCCCGAAGAAACCGTGATGATCGAAGGGAACGCGTTCCTGCTGCTCGAATCGTTCAATAAGATGCTGGCGTCGATGCCGAAGGATATGGTTAAGAAGGCGCCAACGATCGACCGTATCAGCGTGAACGAACGCATGCTTCAGATAATCGATTCGCTTAAGTACGGCCAGGCGGTTCCTCTTACCGATCTTATGAAGGATCAGCCAATATCAAAGCATCTGGTCGTTGCAACGTTTTTGGCGCTTCTTGAAATGGCGGTAATGAAGATGATAAAGATATATCAGGCGGGGCGTTTTGAAGTAGTATATTTGACCAGCCAGATACAACCGGCTGAATTCGAAGATACGAAGAAAAAATTAGAACATCGTGAACTGAAAGTGACGGAGGTCGTAAATGGAAATTAGTCAGTTAAAGTCGATAATCGAATCGCTGATACTTGTCTCGGAAGAGCCGCTGTCTATCAGCGCTATCACATTGCTGCTTGAGCCTGATGGCGTAACCAAGGCCGATGTCGAAGTGGCGCTTGGCGAGATCGTTACAAGATATAACGAAGACCAGTCGTCCGGGCTTATCTTAAACTCCGTTTCCGGCGGATATCAGTTCCGCACAAAGCCCGCGAACGGGCCTTATGTGCAGCGCTTGGATATTCCCAAACCTTCTAAGATGAGCCAGCCTTCTCTTGAAACGCTTGCGATAGTTGCTTATCGCCAGCCGATCGTTCGAAGCGAGATAGAAGAGATAAGAGGTGTTGATTCCGGCGGCGTGCTGAAAACACTTCTTGAAAAGAATTTGATCAGAATAATTGGTAAGCGCGACGAGGCGGGCAATCCGTTAATTTACGGCACCACATCGAAATTCATGGAGATGTTCAATTTGAATTCGCTCAAAGACCTGCCGACGCTTCGCGAATACGAAGAGCTGGAGAAAGAACATTACAAGGGTACGGCAGAGGAACAGGCCGAAGGTGAAAAGCCAATGCTTGAAGGAATGGTCGCGGCGCCTTTCGTTCAGAAATGGACGGAAGAAGATGGCGGCATGATAAACGAACTTGCGGATAGCATGAGGCATCTGCGCCGTATCGAAAAGGATATATTCCCTAAACCTGTCGAAACACTTGTCGCGGTTCCGAACGACCCGACAGCGCAAGCTACTGCCGAAGGCGGCGAAACGGTAACAGACGCAGAATTGGCGGAAGCCGCCGGAGAACCTAATGCAGATACGCCTACAGAAGATACTAGCACAAGCAACTGACCTTTCCAGAAGATCGGCAGAAGAAGCGATGCGAAAAGGTCTTGTTAAGGTCAACGGCATCGTTGTCACGAAACTTGGAAGCACGGCAGATCCAGACAGAGATAGGATCAACCTTGCAGGCAAGGCCGTTCGCGTTTTTAAGCAGAAGATATACATCGCGTTCAATAAGCCAAGAAATACCATCGTTAGTAAATCCGATCCCGAAGGACGCCCGCTTATTTGGGACAGGATGAACAAAGACATTAAGGAGATACTTAACTCCGCCGGGCGGCTGGATTTTGATTCGGAAGGGCTTTTGCTTCTAACGAACGACGGCGACCTTATCTATAAATTAACACATCCTTCTCACGAGATCTGGAAAACATATTACGTGAAAGTTTCCGGTATTCCTACAGACGAAAAGATCGAGAAACTTCGTAAGGGTATTTTGCTCGACGACGGAATGACCGAACCTGCAAATGTCACGTACCTGCGCAAGACGGAAAACAACGCGTGCTACGAGATATCGATAAGAGAAGGGCGCAACCGTCAGATCAGGCGCATGTTCACAAGGATCGGCCATCCGGTCATGAAGCTTAGAAGAATTGCGATAGGTTCTATCAAACTTGGTGCCTTAAAAGTTGGCGAGTGGCGGTACCTTTCAAAGAAAGACATCTACTATATTAAGAGGTTAATCGGATAATATTGATTACGTCCACTTCGTTTTATTCATCATATCTTGAAGGTTGTTCCTGCATAGAATACATTTTCATGGGATTATAGCCGTGTCAAATGGGGTAAAATGTCGCCGAATCGTAAATGGTCGCGTATTGGCCATTTTGTAACGTATTGTTATTAATAGTATTTTTGTTAAAATATGATCTGTTTTATTTGGCATACAGCTTGCTACTGTATGGTTTGAGGTAAGCCACGTTGCTTATTCTCGCAATATTATGGCTGTAACGATAAACAACCAAATAAGCCCGACAAATGCAGACGATGTGGCTACGTTCGATAGTATCTTTGCGAACTTTGAAGCTCAGGTGAGCAGTGACCTAGGTGATGATGTCCAGATTGCTGGATCTGGTGAGAAGCAGACGCTTAATACACTGGCAAGTGGTGAAGCAACGGCTGGAAATGCCCCCGACCTTTCCGATCTTCTTTCAAGTTGTGCCGACGAAGCGCCGGTCGATCCGGCAGAGGCAGAGAGGCTTTTTGATAGGGCACATAAACTTGCGAGCGAAGGCGACATCCTTGAAGCGAACAAGAATAAGCTGCTCGCACAGAAGGAGCTTATTAGCAAACAGATAGTCACTGCCAAGAAATCGGGAGCGGATACAAGCTTACTGCAAGGTAAATTAGATAAGATCGATGCCGACCTGAATCTTATTCAAGAATTTTTTAGCGAATTAGCGAACGAAAAAAACTTGGTTATGCAGGCGGATGCGGCGGGGTTTTTTGATGGAGCTTCTAATAAAGAAGAGGTTCAGCAATTTTTAGGCCAGCAATCTACAACAGCCAATAAATCGACATTCAAAGCCGACTCCGCTCCAACCGATGCGTCTGCAATAATAACTAACGATTCAACAACGTCCACCGACTCATTGGCATATGATGAGATCGTTTCGTCTATACAGGATGACATGGCGAGCAGTGCGTCAGATACCGTTAGTCAGGCTCAAACGAAACAGCAGCAGATGATGACGTTCTTATATTATGCCCGCCAGGCGATGACAGGAGATATGAACGCGATGTATCAGTTCGTCCAGTATATCGGAATTATTGTCGAAAAAAAGAAAGCTTTGCAGACCGTATGGATGGGCTCGAAATTAGTAGATCTTCAGCAGCAATCGACTGCCGCGACCGAAGAGCTTATTAATACAGAGGTGGGTAACGATGTGGCAAGTCAGACGAATTTTGAAAAGGCGGTGCAAAAGGATAAATCTGAAGAAGATACCATTGCGGAATCGCAAAAGCTCATCAACGGCATGATGGAAGAGTTCGCGCAGATCAACGAAATGATGAACAACCTGGCTAAGAGCTTGCTCGACTCCGCCAAGAAGGTGACCGACAACTTGAGCGTCTTCAGATAATTCTCTTGAAAATATATCTAAAAAATGGTTCGTAGAGTTATGGACTGGCTATATTTATTTGTAGCGGGGCTGCTTGAAGTCGCATGGCCTATTGGTTTTAAATATTCGAAGGGCTTCACTAAGTGGGCATATACGATTCCAACGGCGGCTGCTTTATGCTTGAGTTTTTTTCTCCTCTCGAAGGCAAGTAAGACGCTTCCAATTGGAACGGCTTATGCCATCTGGACCGGTATCGGCGTATTTGGTACCGCCGTCTTTGGAATCATTCTCTTTGGCGAATCATATAATTTGCTACGGCTGATGTGCATATTCCTTATCTTCGTTGGTATAGTAGGATTGAAGCTCACGGCAAGCGCCTAAAAGGTGTTTTTAACTTTTGGCTTGAATAGAATCTTCATTTATGACAGAAGGGCAACTCGATCGGTCGAATCTATTAACCAAAAGGGAGGAAAGTATGTCAGAGAAGGAAATCTTGGTAGTTGTATCGAAGGTGAAGGATTACGTGAAGTCGAAAGGCATGATGACAAGCGCAGAAGCAGTTCCAGCGTTGTCGGATGCCGTATATAAAATGATCGATAAAGCGATCGAAAGAACGAAAGAGAACGGCCGTCAGACGATAAAGCCGCAAGATCTGTAAGCACAAGTTGGTGAAGAATAAAGCCGGAGTGTCCATTGCGACATTCCGGCTTTTTATTTCTAATCTATTCGGTCCATTATTGTTTCGGCGCGTGGCGTAAGAATTTCGGGCGACCTTCGGCCGAGCCTTTTTGGATTCGGTAATATAGTAGCAAGATAAGCCGCATCAGCCGATCCTAGACCTGCAGCAGATTTCCCAAAGTAATGCCTCGAAGCAGCTTCGCATCCGTATATTCCTGGGCCCCATTCAACGACGTTCAAATATAGTTCCAGTATTCGTTGTTTGGAAAGTTCGCGCTCCAATTTCAACGCTATCAACAGCTCTCGCATTTTTCGCACCGGATTCTTCGAAGGCGTAAGGTAAAGATTTCTTGCGAGTTGCTGCGTGAGAGTGCTGGCGCCTCGAGCAAACCGTTTCTTCTTCCAGTCGTAAATAGCGGCCTTCTTTATGGCTTCAAAATTGAAACCCGGATGATCGAAAAATTCGTCGTCTTCCGATGCGACCACCGCCTGCTTAAGATATGGCGATATCTTGTTATATGGCACCCATATCTGCTCTATTTTTACGTTCTTATGTTTTTCTTTATAAAGTTCGATGTATGCCGTTGTCGTCGGGTTCTTAAGCCGCAATGTGATCGTGTCCGGCAGGGTGAACGCGTTGTAAAGGAGGAAGAACCATGCCACACCCATCAAAAAAATGGCGAGCGCTATTATTTGGCGTTTATGTCCTTTTTTCATAAGCGGCGGTTCTTATATAGTAAATGAATGATCGATGCAAATGAAGTTATCAAGGCATTCCGTGGCATCTGTTGCAGCGTTTGCCGGATATTCCGCCTAGCAGGTCGGTTCCGTGGCATGCGGTCTTGCAATTAGCCGGATTTTTTCTGTATAGGGAAGGGTGTGTGTCACTGCTAGAATGCGGAAAGGTAACGTTTCCCGGATTATGACAAGCATAGCATGACTGTCCAGACGTGCCGCCCTTTAGGTCGCTTCCGTGGCACACGGTGCAGGAACTTAGGTTGCTCGTTGCCTGAACGGTATGTTGTCCGGCGTTAGCCCAGTTTGTCGGGTGAGGATAGTTCGCATGGCAAGTGAAACAAGACGTGCTGGAATCGCCGCCCGTAAAATCTGCACCATGGCAAACCTTGCAGCCTTCCGTGCTTTGCGAAGCGCTTGCTTGATGGCCCGTGTTTAGCCAGGCCGGCATAACGTTATCGTGGTGACAAGATTTGCAGTCTGCTGCTTTAATGTCGGTATGGCATAATTTACAAGTTGCTATGTCTGAAGTAGCTGTAACACCGTGCAAAGAGGCGTCTGCCCAGTTGCTTGGATGCGGAAAAATAGTGTGGCAGCTAAAACACGAAACTCCGGATTCTCCGCCGGTTAGGTCGGCACCGTGACAGACTTGGC
>CAIPVD010000276.1 GCA_903868375.1 uncultured delta proteobacterium | reverse complement strand
ATATCTATCCCCATAGAATCGTGCAGGGCGCGCGCCATGCCGATCGATAGACGTAGAATCATTAGTATTAGGATAAGGACCAGGCCCATAAAATATAGGTCGGTCTTAGTTGGGGCGAATTTCCTAATGAACCGCTCCGCGAAATAAAATGTGGATAGGATAACGAGGCCAACGATAAGGAAAATTCCGGCGACCTTAAACGGAGTGAAGGTCTTGTTCTTCTCCTGCCTGATACCTTCGAGTAATATCAAATGCCTCGGTTCGTATCTGGTACCGGCGCGAACTATTATTTCGCCGGCCTCTATCTTAATGACCACGTTCTTTACGTTAGCTATCGCATCTTTTTTCTTTTGTTCGGTAGCCTGCAGGTCGAATGCAACGTTTGGCTGGATAAGTAGCGCCGCCAAATGAGAACTGACTGGTGGAACCTTGCCGGCAAACAATTTGCCATCGCGCAGCCTTGTCGCCATGTCGTCGAGCGAGAAGATATTGACGATCTCTTTCGCAGAAAGTACGCGTTCGTTGCCTTCTGCATCCCTTATTGTGATCCCTTTGGACCTTTCATTTTGAATCGAATCGATGTCTTTAACGACATATTTCCCCATTATGGACGACATCTGAACTACCAACGCATGTTCGAACTGCTTGCTAAAATTGTACGGCAGAAGTTCTTTCCATATATCGTCGCTAATTTCGATGTTTAAGTCTTTCTCGAAGTTTGCTTTCATCTTGGACGGATCTTCACCGGAAGCTAGCTCTCCTCGCATATCGTCAAATGCCGATACCGCCTGCTTAACGGCCCTTTTGCCGACTTCGACGTCGTAATCATAAACTGTTAATACCGTACCTAGTGCTTCTTCTTTGAATCTATCGGTGGCGTCTCTATCTACTATTTCGTAATTGCGGTCGGCGCGAATGTCATGCTGTGCGATGGTTCCAACCGTTATCCATTCAGGTATATTACTCAAAGAGAACGTCATTAAGAAGGTGATCGCGGTGACGAGGGCCACGAACAATAGCCATCCAAGTATCGAGCTTTCCCTGAACGCAATCCATCCGGAAAAATCCGCCCGACTGAAATGCCCGAAAACGTCGCCAAAGGTTCTATGAGCTCTTTTGTCTCTTAACATCTTCGTCATACGCCCTAACAATCGCCTGTACAAGAGGATGACGGACAACGTCCACATCTGTCAGGTACTGGAAGCAAATGCCGGGCACATGTTTTAGTATCCGCTGCGCTTCAAGCGCACCGGAAAAAACGCCGCGAGGAAGATCTATCTGCGTTACATCCGCGGTAATAACGACCTTAGAATCATTCCCTAGCCTCGTTAAGAACATCTTCATCTGTTCGGTGGTGCAGTTCTGTGCTTCGTCTAAAATAACGAACGCGGAGTTGAGCGTTCGGCCGCGCATGAAGGCAAGCGGAGCAACTTCTATTCGGCCATCTTCTATTAAGCGGCGCGCCTGTTCTATATCGATCATGTCGTGAAGCGCGTCGTAAAGCGGGCGCAAATATGGATTGACCTTTTCCTGCATATTGCCGGGAAGAAACCCGAGTTTCTCGCCCGCTTCTACCGCCGGACGAGTAAGGATTATCCGGTCGTATCGGCGCGAAAGAAGCGATCTAACTGCCGATGCCATTGCAAGGAACGTTTTTCCAGTTCCGGCCGGCCCAAAACCAAATACCATATCGCTCGCATTTATTGCGTTTAAGTATTCCTGCTGCCCTTTTGTCTTGGGCGTTATTATGTGGCCCTTCGATGAAACGATCGCGCTGCCTAAGAATATATCTTTAAGCGAAGAGGTTTTGTCGGAGGTAAGTATCTGAATGGCCCGTTCGATCGACTGCTTATCGAGAGGATAACCTTTTTTCAATAGGCTGTAAAGCTCGTGAAACACGCGTTCGCCAAGCTCTGCATCGAAAGTATGTGAACCGATGACCTTAAGCGTGTTTCCCCGCGCGATGACGGTTACGCCGAGCGCTTCTTCGATCATTTTTAGATGTTCGTCGTGGACGCCTAAGAGCTTTCTTACAAGTTCGTTCGAATCAAAATGGAGCGTTAGCTCCTTTGGTTTGGATCGTTTCATTGTCGTTCAAGTTATCGTTTCCTTTGGGGAGCGCCTTTTCCCTCTTCTGCGGCGGCTTCGGAGATCACCTGCACATAGAATTCTCTTCTCCTTGGCTTCTTTTCAAAGTCTATCAGAAAAACCTCTTCGTAAGGTTCAAGGAGGAGCTTGCCATTTTTAACGGGAAGAGAAAGCGTTCGCCCGAGCATTGCAGCCTGAACGCGCGGCGCGACCGCAACCTTTTCTTTTCTTTTATCTACGCCTTCCGTCCCTTCGCCCGCATATATTTCGAACGCAACTTTAAGCTCGTCGAGTAGCTCCGGAATGGGCTCGAAAACCGCTAAACCGGCGCCAGGCCCAGGTATCACAAGTGTTACAAGCCCTTCTTTGCAATTCGAGTCCCGTAAGGCAAAATTGACGTCCGACGTTATCTGGATGAGGTTGGTTTCAGCTGTCGTATTCACGAAGTAGCTTTTTAAAAATATCATTGTTTGCAATTAGTTAGCTTAAAATTTAGGGCATTGCAAGAGAAAGCTCTAACCGATAATATTCTTTATCGTTTCTAGAAGATCTTCCGGCCTGAAAGGTTTCGCAACGTAGGCGTTCGCCCCGCTGCCGATGCCAGATTTGATATCGCCTAGCTGGGAAAGGCTCGTAAGCATTACTATGGGTATTTTTTTCAGGTCGTCGTCGTTCTTTAGCTCTGTGCAGACCTTGTAGCCGTCGATATCCGGAAGCATGACATCGAGCAAGATAAGGTCCGGCCCTTCGCTCCTTGCTTTTTCAAGCCCGGTCTTTCCGTCCGCCGCTGTGATCACGGAGTATCCGCTGGACGTGAGTCTTACGCTAACCAATTTCTGAATATCAAGATCGTCATCTATCACAAGTATCTTCTTTATTCTTTTCATTATTGAACCCTCGGTAAACAAAATTTGAATGTTGTGCCTTTACCCAGTTCACTTTCTACCGATAGAGACCCTTTGTGCATTTCTATTATCGATCTACTTATGAACAATCCTAGTCCGCTCCCCTTTATTCCCTGCTTATGCCTACCAAATTGTTTGTATTTGCTGAACAAGTTAGGAATGTCTTTTTGATCGATTCCTATTCCTGTATCTTTTACGTAACACTCGATCCCGCACTCTTTTTCAAGAAGGGATATCTCGATATCACCTTTGTCGGTGAACTTCAACGCATTTCCTACAAGATTTGTAAGTACTTGAACGATCTTATCTGCATCTGCTTCGATCGTTACATCTTTATCCGGTAGCTTTTCCGATATCCTAATCCCCTTCTTTGTTGCCGATTCTTTGAAACTGTCAGATACGGAATGAACAAGCTTTTTTACCTCTACCTTTTCAATGTTGAGCTTAAATTTTCCAAGATCGATCTTGGTCGTATCCAAAAGGTCGCTAACCAGGCGTTCCAGCCTTCCAGCACTTTTATAGACCATCGACAGGTATTCGCGCTGCTTATCGGTT
>CAIPVD010000275.1 GCA_903868375.1 uncultured delta proteobacterium | reverse complement strand
ATAGCGCGATCGAGATCTACCGCCGCACGGCAAACGCCGAGAGCAAGCTGCCAAAGCTGGAACGGCTAAAAATCCTTAACAACAGCCTGGGCCAGGCATATTTCCAGAAAGGCGAGTACAAGCTAGCGATAGAGCAGCTTGAAAAGGAGATCCCGCTCTTTGCAGAAATGGGCAACAAGCGCCTGCAAGCCCGCACGCAATACGCAATTGCCGAGGCGTGCCGCTTGGAACATTTGCATGACAAGGCGACCCTGAATTTTAATGAGCTTATTAAATACGCAAAGGAAACGAACGACCTTGAGCATCTTTTTAGGGGATACAACGGCCTTGGAAATCTTTATAACGACGGCGGGCATTTAGTTGACGCGGAAAAATATTACGAACGCGCGCTAGATGTCGCAACGCGCTTGGGCCACGACGAACAAGGGATACTCTGCATCGCGAACATCGGCATAATAAATTCCAACACCGGCAACTTAAAAAAAGCGAAGGATAATTACGCCACAGCGCTTGCATATCTGGACGGCAACCGCACCAAGGGCGGCATAATGGAGCAATATCGCTGCCGGCTGCACATGGAAATGGGCGACGTGCTTCGCTTGAGCCGCCAGTTCGATGAGGCGGCACGGCATCTTAACGAAGCATGGGAACTGGCTGTATCGCCAACTAACGAATTTTTCCGTTTTTGGATAAGGCTTACGCAACTAAAACTTGCAGTAGATTCTGGGGATAAAGAACTAGCCAAACAGCTTACGCAAGAAGCCCACGAGCTGGCCGACACACCGGATAAAAGGGAAAAGCTGGCAGAAATTATTGCAGATTGAGCAACGTCATTAATTCATTATCATCAAAAGGAACCTGCAGATAACCGTTGGCGCCGAGCTTTTCGGCGCGGGGCCAGACATCTGACTTTGGATAACCAGATGTAAAAACGAACGTTACGTCTTTATCTTTTTCGCGGACGCTAGTTAAAAAATCGAAGCCATCCGGCATTCCAACGCCTAAGTTCACGTCCGATATTATCGCATCTATCTTGTTGTTAGTAAAATGCTGTAAGGCATCGCTTACGTTCATAGCATCGAGCACCTGTATGCCTTGGCCTTTCAGATCGATCTTCATACTAATATTAAAACATTCGTCGTCATTTAATACGATGACCGTCCTTGCTGGCTTTGCTGGCCTGTTACTTTGCTGGCTGGCCTCAAACGTCTTGCACGCCAAGAACTGCAGTAATTCGCTAGCCTTCATCGGCTTTGGAAGAAACCCCATAAAGCGATTGTTCTTTATCTGGCGGATATTTTTGTCCAGCTCGTCCTTGCGTTTATTGGAATGGATCAAAACATGAGTGTTAGAATATTTATCAAGTATCTGATGCGCAAAATCGTAACCATTTATTTTGGCCGTTCCAAAATCTATATCCGAGATCAAATAATCGAATTCTCGTGCAGCAAATATCTGCAAGGCTGTTTCCGCACTGTCTGCTTCAACTATCTTTACATGATCTTTGACCTGCCCAAGTTCGTTAAAGAGCGTCCTTACGGTTTCACGAAAGAGAGGCTCGTCGTCGGCGATCAAAAGATAGGAAGGACGTCCGCGTTGTTTATTGATCTTCATGAACGCTGCTGTATTTGACGTATCGCCATACTCAACACGCACCGCCTCTTCCTTTCTAAACACTTCCAGCTCCTTGGTATTGTGGATAAGGTCGTCATCATTAATCAGCGCACGTTCGGCATTCGACGGCAGCTCTACAGTAATTAAAGCACCAGTTCCGTGGTTCTTGGCATATATATATCCTCCGTGCATATCGACGACTCGTTTGCATATCGCAAGGCCCAACCCCGTTCCGCCCTTTTTTCCTTTCGTAAAGAATGGTTCGAATATTTTTGGGAGAACCGCTTCAGGGATTCCCGGCCCGTCATCGGATACCGTTATGCCGATAAACTTTTTACCTTCACGTTCTTTTTCATAGCTTCCGATCCTTATCTGGCCAAACGTCTTACCTGAATCATGCTTCATTGCATCAAGCGAATTATCCAAGATGTTCGTTAGAATACGGATCGTCCTAACGCCGTCAACCTGCAGACAATGACTATGCTGTAGATTATATAATACACCTATAACGCAACCTGGGTGATTTCGGAGCGCATCACCAAGAGCAGATGTGATAACGCCTTGCGGATCATGGTTTCCAAGATCAAGAGCGGTTGCATCACGCGAAAAATCTAGCACTTCATTCAACATTGCATTCGTCTGGGCAATATTTGCATCGACGTTTGAGATCATCTTTTTCATCTGTTCAGGATCGTCTTTAATGTAAGGTAGAGATGTTAAAAGCGACTTCATACTTGATAACGGCTTGCGAACGTCATGGGCAACCATGGCGGTTGTACCACCCACTGCAGCTAGAGCTGACAAACTAAATATTTTATCTTGAGATTCCTTAATTTTAAGTGCCATCTGCTGAAATGACAAAGCTAATTGACCTATCTCGTTATTAGCTTCAAAGGGATATTGGATCTCGTATTTCCCAGAGGCAACATCTTTCATGGCTTTATCCATGAAGCGAACGGGACTCAACAAACGCTTGTTAAGATATTTCAGGCTAAGCAAAAAAACGGCTATACTCACACACATAAACAAAAAAGCAAAACTATACGCAATCATTAGCGGCTTTACTATTGCCCATTTTGGAACCGCCGCAACAATATTCCAGTCTGCATTCGGGATTGGAATTCGAGAAATATAATAAGATTCCTTTCCTATGGTCATTTCGAACGAAGGTTTATCATGATCGTTAAATACCGTATTTTTTAACGCACTATATGGCGACCAAACAACCCTTCCATCCTTTTCAAAACCTGCAAGCCAATGAACTTGATTATTAAATTCTTCTCCATAAACAATACTGTCCACAATGTTATAAAAGAAATTATATTTGTGTTCGATAATAAAATAACGTTTCTTTTGTTCTAATTCATAGGTGCCATAGGCGGGCGAATAAAGTATAGAAAAGCTATCGGGACTACTCGCTACCAGCCTGTATTGCCCAACATCGCATTTAGCCATTTCAGCTAAAATATTTTCCGGGATTTTTCCT
>CAIPVD010000274.1 GCA_903868375.1 uncultured delta proteobacterium | reverse complement strand
TTGGTCAACTTATTAACATGGTCAACGTGGTCAACTCACTTTTCAAAACTTATCCTCGGATCCACGACCACATACATTATATCGGACAACAAAATGCTCACAAGCGTTAGTATCGCATCGATAGCGGCAATGGCCATGATGGTTGGATAATCGCGCGCAAGCACCGATTCAAAAGAAAGACGCCCCATGCCTGGAATAGAAAAGATCTGCTCGATGATAACGCTTCCGCCAAGTAGCGCCGGAAGAAGCGTTCCCATAAGCGTAATGAGAGGTATCATCGCGTTGCGAAGCCCGTGTTTTGCGATCACGGTCCATTCAGAGAGCCCCTTCGCGCGAGCGGTCCTAATATAATCCTGCCTTATCACCTCAAGCATCGAAGCCCTCGCAAATCGCGAGAGAAAAGCAAAACCGCCATACGTTAAGCACGCAACCGGCAGAACCAGATGCCAAGCTACATTCCCAAGCCATCCGTACCAGGGCAGCGCGCTGGCACCGTCGGAAACAAATCCGACTATCGGGAACCAGTTCAGGTAATCGGCGCCGCCTAAATAGACGATTAAAAGCGAAGCGACCCAAAATGCGGGAAGCGAATAGAGGACAAAGAGCCCGAACGTAATGAACTTATCCACCACACTTTTAGGATGAAGCGCTGAATAAATGCCAAGCGGCACGGAGATAAGATAAATAATAATGATCGTAAGAAAGTTAAGCGTCAGCGTTATAGGCAGCGTCTCCGCTATTTTGGTAAGTACCGGACGATGGTCCTTGAAAGATTCGCCAAAATCTAGAGTTAGCATCCGCTTCATCCAAAGCGCATATTGAACGGGGATCGGTTTATCCAGCCCATACAATGTCCGAGTTTGAGCGATAACGGTCTTTGCGAACGCCTCGCTCTTAAGCCCCGGGCCGCCGGATTGCAGCTTTAAAGATACCGGGTCGCCAGGCGCCAGCTGAATAATTGCAAAGGTTATCACCGTTATCCCGATAAACGTTGGGATGATGAGAAGCATGCGCTTTAATAGATAAGCGAACATTATTTTTTCACGCCCCATTCTCTAATATCTACGCCAAGCTTATATATCTTAACGTCCGTAAAGCGCTTGCTGTAAGCTAGCATCGTCGCCGGATTGAAGAGGAATGTGTAAGGCTGCTCATCGTGCAGTATCATCTGCAACCTTTTGAACAGTGCTTCTCTCTTCCGCTTATCGAATTCGACCCGAATGGCCTCGATTATCGCGTCGGCGTCTTTGTTCACAAAGCCGATATAGTTCGAACCTTCGTTCACCTGCGAAGAATGCCAGATCTGGAACGGGTCGTTCTCGAGAGGCACACCCCAAGCCATCGTCACCGCATCGAAATTTCTCTCTTCAACGAACCTGATAAGCGCCGTGAACTCAAGCCCGCGCAGGCCCATCTTGATACCTACCTTGGAGAGGTCCTCTCTCATCATCGTCGCAAGTTGCGAGGCAAATATGGAACCGGCGGCATAATAAAGATCGAACTTAAATGGAACGCCGTCCTTATCCCTTATCCCGTCGCCATCGTGATCGATCCATCCAGCTTCGTCCAAAAGCTTTGCGGCACGCGCAGGATCGTATGGATCCGGCAGGATATTTCTGTCGTACGCATTACTGAAATAATACTGGTCGCCTTCGACCATAATGGCGTTCCCAAAGAGCAGCTTATCTAATATAGCCTGCTTATTTATCAGCATGGAAAGGGCGTGCCTAACGCGCTTGTCCTGAAAAAACGGCCTTCGCAGGTTCCATCCGATGTAAGAATAGAAAGGTGTGTAATATTTCGCCTTGTTAAACTGGCTTTCAAATGAACGCGTGTTCGTCTCGCGCTCCCACTGGATTGGCCGAAGTTCAGATAGATCGATCTCGCCCTTCTTCAGCTCCTGGAACGGCACGGTTGCATCTTCGATTATCTTAAAGACGATACCTTTAATTCGCGGCGCCGCCCTCCAATAATCTGGGTTCCTCTCTAAAACGATCTTCTGCTTCGTCTTCCATTCCTTGAAAATATAAGGGCCGGTGCCAACGGGTTTTCTATTTGCTCGGTGCGTATTGAAGTCCTGACCGTCGTTGAAGATGTGTTTTGGAACGATGGATATCCCTCCGCAAACGAGAAGCGCCCTGAAATATGGCTTGTTGTAAGTAAAGCGGACGGTGTATTTATCGAGCGCCTCGACCTTTTCGACATCTCTGAAGGAGACCCTTGCAACAGCGGCATCTATTTTGGGATCTTGGATCACGTTGTAGGAATAAACTACGTCGTCGGCGGTGAATGGAACGCCGTCCTGCCATTTAACATCTTTCCGCAAATAGAAGGTGAACTGAAGATGGTTCGGTGACACTTCCCATTTTTCAGCAAGCATCGGCTTGTATTCCAACGTTTCGTTATCTAGCTCCAGCATCGTTTCGTAAATGAACGAACTTACCTGGGCCGCGTTGGCATCGGTCATGAGGATCGGGTTCAAAGTCCCCGGTTCTGCACCCAGGTTCTGAACGAGGATCTCCGGATCCTTCGGCACCCTAAACTGGCAAGAAGCGCACAAAAGCAAGAGCGCTACGCAGAGCCTCTTTACTTTGTTTCCAAGATCGACTGTGGGATGTTTGTTTCCGGCCATATCTCCTTGTACCTTACATCGATAACGAGCTTTGGTTGCTCGAACCTAACTATTATGTGCTGCGGAAAGTTCTTTCCGCCTACCTTTTTAAAATCGTCGAAGTGCGCCTCGAAAAGCACGCCTTTTTTGGTCTTCGATGTGTAATGCGTGTAAACAAGCGGAACCTTTTCGTTCGCGCTCATCTCCAGGTCGTCGGCCGCACCGATCACGAAGTACGAGCCCTTGTCCGTATGAAAAGATTCCGAAACCGACTTAATGCCGCCTTCGATATTCGGCCGCCCGACCAAAATGTCGGCAAGCAGATTCGTCTTAATAGGTATCTCACCTATCACGGGCAGCATCGCGTTTCCGTTCTTCAATTGATGAACGACGCCTTCAAGCGGAAGCTTAAGGTAGCCTTCGCCGTTATTTGCAACGAGCGTTGCGGTAACGTCGGTTATCTTTTCAAGTACGTCAAGCCTTAGCCCGTTCGGACGCTTCACCACGACGGAAACGTTGTCCGCCCACTTAATGCCAAGGCGCTCGGCAACAACGTACGCAAGCCCTTTGAAAGAATCTATTTCGGTAGGCATCGGCACCTCGGTTATAGACACGCGCGTTCCGGCATGTTTCAGGCCCTGCTTTGCGCACGAAGCAAAAAGAACGGCCGCAAGTACGGCCAGGCAAAGGTTCACCCTATTGATTTTGCGCGTCACCGATCTTCCCCTCGATCCTGGATATCTCTTCCGGGTCTATATCTTTTTTCTCTTTCGCGAGCTTCAGCGCCTTTTTATAAGCAACAAGCGCCTGTTTCACTTCTCCACGAAACTTGTTCAGGTCGCCCAAATGTTCATACACGGTAGATTCTTTGGGGGCCAACTTTGCCGCCTGTTTCAAAAGTTCAGCGGCCTTCGTAAGGTCGCCCTTCTTGAAATACAGCCAGCCGAGGCTATCTAAAATATACGGGTCGCCCGGGCGTATCGATGCGGCATCTTGCAAAAGCTCTTCGGCTTCGTCCAGTTTTTCGCCTTTATCTGCGTATGTGTAGCCGACGTAATTAAGCGCGCTTGCGTTCTTCGGATCGATCTTTATCACCTTCTTCATCGTATCGATCGCCTTGTCCGTATCGCCAGCCTTGTCGTAGGCAACGCCTAACGCAAAGAGCATCTTTATATTGTCAGGCAAGCTGACAACGCCTTTTTTCAGGACGTCGATCAACTTTTCGTAATCTTTCTCCGATTCGTACAAGGCGCCAAGCGTCTGGTAAAAAGCAACTTCGTCCGGCTTTTGCTTCATCGCCTCTTCCAGAACGCGGATCGCTTCGTCCTCTTTTTTCTG
>CAIPVD010000273.1 GCA_903868375.1 uncultured delta proteobacterium | reverse complement strand
TTTGTTCGCTTCGAATTCTTGCGCCCGAAGATAGCCATCATATTTTAGTTCGATCGAAGCCGCCTCCTGAACCTCTGCGTCCTCGTGAGAAAGATCATACGGTTTCTTTCTTCTCATCAGCTCTTTCGCGCTCTTAACAAGCTCTCTAATATGATCTCTTTTTTTGGCGAATCGGCCGTATTGTTCGTCGTCTAGCAGGCTGGCGTCGTGGCCTATTTGGGAGAGGCGCATATCGGCGTTATCTTCGCGGAGCAGCAGGCGATATTCGGCACGCGAGGTAAACATTCTATAAGGTTCTTCCGTCCCCTTCGTCACAAGGTCATCTATTAATACGCCGATGTAGGCTTGAGCGCGCGAAAGAATAAGTGGCTCTTCATTTAATATAGAGCGCGCCGCGTTTATGCCGGCCATAAGTCCTTGCGCCGCCGCTTCTTCGTAACCAGACGTCCCATTTATCTGGCCCGCAAGATACAAGCCCTTCACCTTCTTTGTCTCAAGACTTGCATAAAGCTGCGTTGGCGGAACGTAGTCGTACTCGACCGCATATCCAGCCTTTGCGATCTCCGCATTTTCTAGCCCCTTGATCGAGAGAACCATTTGAAGCTGAACATCAAGCGGCAGCGAAGTGGATAGTCCGTTCACATACACTTCATCTATATCCAAACCTTCGGGTTCAATGAATATCTGGTGTCGCTCCTTGTCGGCAAAGCGAACGACCTTATCTTCGATAGATGGGCAATATCTAGGGCCAACACCTTTTATCTTTCCGGAATAGAGCGGCGATTTGCCCAGCGCCGACTTGATAACCTCGTGCGTTGCAGCTGATGTATATATCATAAAGCAGGGGAGCTGCTTTAACGGATGCCCTACATTTCTAAAAGAAAAATTGGGCATGGGGTCATCGCCATCCTGCCTGGCCATAACGGAATAGTTGATCGTCTTGCTCTTAAGACGCGGGCACGTCCCGGTCTTGAGCCGCCCAAGTTCCAAACCGATCGATCGAAGAGAATTTGAAAGCCCATGCGATGCAAAATCGCCGGCCCTGCCGCCTTCTACGTGTTCCATTCCATAATGAAGAAGCCCGTTCAAAAACGTGCCGGTCGTAACGATCACCTTTTCCGCATCGATCAAAGTTTCGTCATTTAACTTAACACCAACCACACTTCCGCTTTTAACAACTATCTCTTCGACCATCCCTTCCTTTGTGAAAAGATTTATATCCTTTGCAGATTCACCAAGAACGACGTCCTGCATATGCCTCATGTAACTATTTCGATCAGATTGGCAGCGCGTGGCGCGAACCGCCGGCCCCTTGCTCATATTAAGGCGCCTGAATTGTATGCCGGTTAGATCCGCGGCAACTCCCATCTCGCCGCCAAGCGCATCTATCTCGCGTACAAGGTGCCCCTTCGCAAGGCCACCAATCGCCGGATTGCAGCTCATGTGTCCGATGGTATTAAGGCGCCCGGTGAGAAGAAGCACCTTACCACTACCTTGCCGCTTCGCAAGAATCCTGGCAGAAGAAAGGGCTGCCTCAACACCCGCATGGCCCGCGCCTATGATTATTATGTCGAATTTTTCTGACATTTATTTACCGATACAAAATTTAGAGAATATCTCGTTCAGGACATCTTCTGTAGTCACTTCACCCGTTATGCCGGCCAGTGAATTCATGGCAGACTGCATATGAAACGCAATGAACTCTGCCGATTCTTTTTTTATTATCGATTCGCCAGCCTTATCCAAGAAAGAAATTGTCTCATCAAGCGCCTTCTTGTGGCGAAGGTTTGTAACGACCGTTCCTTCGGCCTCCGAAAAATTATGTACACCAACAAAACCCGCCAACTTTTCTTTTAACAAATCTAGCCCAGCACCAGTTTTTGCCGAAACTTGAATATCGGCAATGGGCAAAACGGAGCAAATATCGCACTTGTTCGCAACAAGAATCCTTGAAACGTTCTTCGTTTCCTCTAATATTTTTTCATCTTCGGAAGTTAAGCAAGCACTACCATCAAGCACAACCAACGCAAGATCCGCACCCGCTAGCCGCCTCCGCGCATGTTCTATGCCTATCTTTTCTATCTCGCACAAAGCGTCGCGAAGTCCCGCTGTATCTATCAACTTAAAATTTATCCCGTCGATCTGCACATCTTCCTCTATTATATCGCGCGTAGTGCCTGGCGTCTGATGGACTATTGCCCGATCGCTACCGACCAAAGAATTCAGAAGGCTCGACTTCCCAACGTTTGGTTTTCCAATAATGGCAACGCGAACCCCCTCGCGATAGAATTTCCCTTCGCTATAAGTATCCGACAGTTTTTTTAATCTTTTGTGGACGATTGCAATTTGCGAACCGATCTTTTCGTGCTCGATCATCTCTATATCTTCTTCAGGGAAATCTATCGTAGCCTCAACGAACGCCTTGGTACTTTTCAATTCTTCTTCCGCAGCAAGTATCTCTTTCGACAATTTTCCGTTAAGCTGTTCCTCTGCGATTCGAAGGGCCCGCTCGCTCGAAGCGTTGATAATGTCCGCAACGCCTTCGGCCTGAACGAGATCCATCTTATTATTTAAGAACGCGCGCCTCGTAAATTCACCAGGGTTGGCAGGTCGCGCACCGGCATTTAAGACCGCGCTCAAAACTGCCTTGGTGGAAAACGCGCCGCCATGACAGTGAATTTCTATGACATCTTCGCCAGTATAAGAATGTGGCGCCTTCATCCAGACCGCCAAGACATTATCAATTGATTTCGGGAGATCCCTCGACAAGCTCGGGATAGCTGGTTTGTCCGTGGACAAACCAGCTATTTTTCCATAATAAAATCGATGAGTTTCAAGCTTATCCACAGAATTATACTCACTTATCCACACCCGTGCAAAGACGCGTTTAGCACCTTCGCCACTTATCCTTATCATTCCAACCGCCCCAGCTCCCGCAGGGGTTGATATGGCCGCAATAACCTCGTTCATAATTTGAACCGTCATTTAGCGGAAACCCAATATTTTGCAAGCAATTTGATAATTGCCTTGACCTTATCCGACAACGCTTATTATAATCCGCCACATCGCAGTAAAACTTGGAGGAAACAATATGTCTATTGCAGCAACGTCGCAGCAGCCGATAGTTACTAACGTGTACTTAGGTAATGAAAGGCCCATTCAGCTAATCAAGTATTTAGACGACCCGAACACAAAATCTGCTGACATCGAAATATATACAATGAACGACAAGGATGCTCTTGACGCCATTCGCAGGGCGTTTGCCAGGGGCGTTGTTATTCGTATCATCAAGGACCCAACGCCGATGCAAGACACCTGTCCGGTATTTCCCGATGACGTTACCGTGAAGACTGGCGGGACAACGCTGCAGACTCTGTTAAATGGAAAGGCGGCTGCAGAGGCTAACATGAGCCCTAAAGACAAGGCGAATTGTGCCGACCAGCGCAAGCTAGTTGCGGAGATCAACGCCAAGAACAAAAATGGCAGCGCATATATTCCGTTTGATAAAACGCAGCTTTGCTCTGATGCCGCACATTGTTTTGAACACGGGAAGCTGGCGCTTTTTAATGCCAACCCCGCCGTCAACAAAGACCAGCTTCTTCATGGCGCAACAGCATTAATAAGCACCGGAAATTTTGACATTACCAATTTCTGCAACGAGCATTTTGACCCAAAAAGATGCAACCGTGACTACAATAAGGTCGAGAACGATCCAAAGGTCACGGTGCCGCTCGAGGCCATCTTTGAACACGACTTTAAAGGTAAGAGCTACGACCTAAAGGGACTACTTGATAAGATGAACCCTGAAGGCAAGGTCACGGTCAGTCCCTTCGCGCGCGCGCCCATTCTTGATTTTTTAAAACATGCAAAGAGTTCAATATATATGGAAGAACAATATTTAAAAGATGGCCAGATCAACGAAGCCTTGCAAGAAGCGGCCGCGCGGGGAGTGGCTATAGTTATAAGCGTAGCCGATCCTTGTACGTTTGGCCCAATGAACAGTAGCGCCGCAAAAAAATTCGACGATACCTACAGCGCATTCGATAATGTATGTGCAGGGAATTCACAATCCAGTTGCGTGCCGATCAAATCACACTTATTTATGGCGAATCAAACCATAAATGGGCGGCCTGGATACATGCATGCAAAAGGTATCGTGGTGGATAAAAAATTCGTTTGGCTCGGCTCGACTAACTGTTCGGAAAACGCATTTGATAATAATCGCGAGTTCGGAGAATTTGACGACAAATCCGATTTAGTTCTCAAGACGCTTCTTCAAATGAATGCAGACTTCAACGGGGGCGCACCCTGGCAAGAATTTAGAAGATGCGCAAAAAAGCCATCCGCCGACGTCAGATCCATGGTCGAAACAGCGCCGGAAAAGGGGACCAATTCGGTATATGACGACCATTCTGATAATGGCGTCGATCTACCGCAATAAAAAACGAAGTAAAAATAGTTAGCAACTTTTTCGACGAAGCGCCGAAGATACAATTGAGGGGAGATGGAGGCAAAATATGGCACCAAATTTATCGCCGGTCAATCCGGACAGCCTTTTGGTTTCGGGTTGTGACCTTAGCAAATACATAACCATGGCCGGTTTGTGCAGAAGCAACGACCACGCCGATAAAGCAGCGGAGGTAATAAAGGGTTTGGCTGAAACTGCCGCCACTACACGCTTTCAGCAGGACGCGGACACAAATCCTATCGACCCCACAAAAAAGCCTTCCGAACCTAAAAAACTCACCTTGTTTCAACGAGTCTTCCGGGATTCCTTAAGATTTGCAAGCCCTGGAAAATATGATTTTTGTAAGCAGAACGTCATTCCATCTTTTGGCTGGGCCACCGATCAAGATAAATGCGAGAACGACCCAGGTTATGAACTTCGAAAAACAAATTGGGGGCTTTTAACCACTGACACGGTAGATCTTTGTAGAGGCGTGGCTTCCATTCTATCTACCGCCGTAAAAGAGGCTCACCTGCCACGCTGTCTGCGCGAAACATTCACGGAACAAAAAGAAAGCTTGGAGCTTGCAGAGCAAAAACTTTCAATCGAACAGGATAGCGACTTCAGAAAACTGGCATACCAATGCCTAAGCACCACCGTTCCATCTTGGAATCAGGATGAGAGCCGTTACGAACTCGATTTTGCAAGCTTGAATACAAATGATATAGTATCAGGCGATCCTGTGGACCAGACCGTAAGCCTTGAATGGCTTTGCGGACAAGCCATGATATCTATCTTGACCAAGGAAGAAAAAAAGGCCCTGGGAAACATTTCAAAAAACCCTACTTCCTCGTTTCCGTGGGCCGACCAGCCAGCTGATAATACAAAACCAAAAGCGATCGCTCACCTTGAAGATTGTTTCAAAAATGAACTGGGCGGAATTGCGTGGGACAATGTAGTTGAAACGAATAATTTTTGCATAGACGCGATAAATGACAAACCATGGGCCGCCGCTTGGGCATCTATCGGCGGCACGGTTCTTCTTGCCGGC
>CAIPVD010000272.1 GCA_903868375.1 uncultured delta proteobacterium | reverse complement strand
TGCAGCTCTGATCACACCATTCCATTTCCTCAAGTTCAAACAGAAAAGCCGTCGGTAAAGATACGTGAAACCGTTGCCGGCGGGATTATAACAAGAATCGTTGCCGCAGAGACCGAAGATAGTCTGATGGTATCGGCACTTTTTGACAAATCTTGGAAATGTACACATGACGTGGTCTATCAGATGATAGAATATCTTTCCGTATATTGCTGGGATTTTCCCATACCTCGGACAATGAAGGCTCTTAAGGCGCTTCTTGATGGGGTCAAAAAATGGCGAGCTGATGATGCACCTTTGGAAACAGAGGTCATATCCAATATTAACAGTATTAATCGTGCGGTTGAATATGTGGGATGGGCGAAAGAACAGTCCGGAAAAAATTGGCTAAATAGGCTTTTAAGTGAAAAGAAAAGAATGGCGGCGTTCCTGCCAGTTGCAGCCGATATGGCGGGTGTGCTCAGAGGTGTTTCGTGCATGTTCGAACAGCTTGTAATGCGGGATGAATATTTGTCGACATATGGCGCATTCGTTAAAAAAATGAATGCACCGGTTGCGTTTGCAATGGCTCTTGGCGCGAAGGAACTTTATGATTATGTTGCTAAGAATAGCCAGTCTGGAGCCGATATGGAAGCGGCCCGGGTTAGGGCGGATGAAATGGAAAGGCTTGTCGCGCGCATTGCTGCAAAGCTTGGCATCGATCCGAAAACATTGGCCACATCTCAATATCTAAGAGGATATATCGTAGAACAGATGTTAGATATTAGCAGTCTTGAAGATAATCAAATTGCGAGGGCGCAGGCTTATGACCTTGCTACCAGGACGGTATTCCAAATGGCTGGTGCAGGCCCAGCTTGGCTTGCAAAAGCTATAGCCATCGAAGCAAGGTCCGCAGCTAGGGCAAATGGCCCAGTTTCGCTCGCGAGTGACGTCCTTGAAACAATTCAAGAAACGGCCGATAGTTTCGTTGCCGCCAATAACAGGCTTGGTTTTAACACAACGACGCACACGTTAACGCGCGCTGATATTGCCGCGCTTACCAAACCATATGCGGTAAGTGGCCAGCTTCCTGCGCATAGAGTGTTGGGAAAAATCACCAGCGAAGGAGCCGGATTTCTTCCCGCGTATTTGCGAGCGATGTCGATGACCGAAGAGATTGGCCCTGAACGTACCCTTGCTATAATTCGTGGAATGGCTATGGAGCTGGGCATCAAGGCCCAGATGGCGATAGCCCGTGGCACTACTTTCCCGGTGCTCGAATCGTTCGAGGCGATATTCAATGAAATGACAGAACTTGCAAGAAGTGGAAAGCTGAATGTAGCTCCTATATTTAGCGACCCGAGTGAAGCTGGTGATTCATTATATCAATATTTAAGATGGGGTATAGGTTATGCCGATAACCTGCGAGAAAGAGGGTCGCGGCCACGTGATGTAGCAAGGTTCCATTTTGCGTTTGCGCGGTTGGTGGCGGATTCTCATCCCACAGACCCAGCGGTAATAGCACACGCAAAGATCAGGCTTGATAGAGCGAGAGAATATTTCGAACCTCTTGCCGAGAAGGATGAAGAGGCGGGGCAGATATCTGCCGAAGCACTAAGCCTTTATGCACCGTTAGGTGTGGACGCAAACGGTGTTCCGATGCGTGGGCGTGGCTAGTAGGAATTCTGTTGCCAATCGCTAGTGGAAAATATTATCACTTTCACATATGAAAAAGATGTTTCTTGTTTGTGCCGGATTGTTTGTAATTGTTTCGGTTCTGCATGCAGGAGGCCAGGAACTGAATTGGAACTATTCCGTAACTCAAAGCTATCCTCCAAAAGTTGCGAAGAAGATAACGCCAAAGGACTTGGCCGAGAAGATCAGCCGCATCAATAAGTTCGAGGCAGATACCGACTGGACTCATTTCGGCTGTGACAGGGCGATGACCGAATACACAGAACTTCAAACGGCATATCCGAACCGGTTCGAAGTCTATGCGAACATTCCAACGTGCAGGGTTGGCCATCAGCTGACAAAATCGGTCGAAGATTTCATGCAAGGGAAAGATCCTGCAGATCTTAAGCAGCAGCTCTCGATCTTAAAAACCTTCATCGGCGAACTGGAAGCGCATTATGCCACCGCCATCAGCTATTTCGATCGGGCGACCAAGGCAAATTCGCAGCCGGAGCTTTGGGAGGCATATTTGAACGTAAGCTTTTCGCACGACATGATGCTTTTCATGGTCAAAAACTCTATGGCCGGCGTATTGGCTCGGGCCTCTTCGAAGAAGGAAGCGAGCGAGCTACTTAATAATTGGCTAAAAGGCCTTAAAGAAGGTGCGGTTCATTTCGATAAATTGATTGGTATTGCGAAACATCTGAACGAACTTTTCCCAAAAGATGCGCGTTACAAAGGCATGCTTGGATCTATGATAACCGGCAAAGTGGTTCTGACTCTAGCATCGCAGATGCAGGAAGAGGCATCGAAGCTGCCGAAGGGGAAGGTTCTCGATACCAAGACATTCATGGCCAGGTATGTGAAAGATAATGCCACGCTCATCTACGAATCGAAAAGCCTGCTGCAGCCGATTTGCCAGTCAAGCCTCTACGCACAGGCGTGCAAGGATCTTGAGATATTGAAAGTACTGGAAACAAGCCCTACGAAATGATTTGACAGCCGGCGTTTATTTGTGCAAAGTACGTGCCACACTAACAAAAAGGAGATTTAAAAGTTATGGGATCGGAAACAACATTAGGTATCATTAAGCCGGACGCAGTTCAGAAGGGCGTTATCGGCGAAATAATGAACAGGATCGAAGCAAGCGAACTTAAGATCGTCGGCGTAAAAATGCTGCAGTTAGATAAGGCACGCACCGAAGGTTTTTACGCGGTTCATAAAGGGAAAGGGTTCTTTAACGAACTCGTGACCTTCATGACATCGGGACCTGTTGTCGTAATCGCAATGGAAGCCGATGGCGCGATAGCAAAGTGGCGCCAGGTAATGGGGCCAACTGATTCCACGAAGGCACCGGAAGGAACGATCCGCGGCGATTATGGCACGGACATTCAATTCAACGCCGTTCACGGAAGCGACGCGGTAGAAACTGCGAATTTCGAACTTGGCTATTTCTTCGAGCCGCACGAGTTAGTAAAATATGAATGGATGTGATCGGCCGAAGGATCTACCGAAATGAAATGAATTAAAAAAGCCCTGTTAACAGCAGGGCTTTTTTGCTACCATGCCGAAAAGTTTAGGAGGAGATATGAAAGAAAAGGCGCCGCGAATAGCTTTTTGGATATTATTGATCGTACTCTTGGCAGCTTTTATCAGATTGGTCTCGCCGTTCCTTATGGCGGCGCTCTTTGCCGCGCTCATCGCTGTTATTTGCCATCCGATAGACAGGTTCTTCGAACGGCTCTTCGGGGAAAGAAGATATCTGGCGGCATTGGTCACGACTATGTTGGTAAGCATTTGCGTGATCGTCCCTCTTTGTTTGGGAGTTGCCGTGATAATCGCCAAGGCTTCGGCGGCGGTCGCTTATGTGACCACGCAATTGGAGGCGGGGCAGATGGCCACGCGTCTCGATGAACTTAACTTGTACCTCGCGCAAAAAATGTCGGAGTTCGCCAACGTCGATCCATCGGAGCTTAACCTTAGGGCCGATCTTTTGGAACTTTTGAAATCTATCGGAGGCCTGATATACCGGTATTCGCCGACGGTTATCTCGGCAACGGCAAGCATCGCCGGCAACATGATATTGTTCCTCATTTTCTTGTTCATATTCTTTGCCGAAGGGTCGAACATCTACGCTGCACTGTTCAGCTTGATGCCGCTCGATACCGAACATAAGTCCATCTTGTCGGATGAAGTGCGCGGAGTGATATCTGCAACGTTCTTGGGCATGATATTCACGGCCCTCGCGCAAGGCCTGCTCATTGGTATCGGCTTCTGGATCGCTGGCATCAATAATCCCATTCTTTGGGGATTCGTTGCGGTCGGCGTGACCCTTATTCCCATTCTTGGTGCGCCGCTCATGTACGTTAGCGCGGCCATATCGCTCTTTGTCGATGGAGCCACCGGAAGTGCGGTCTTTTTGCTGATCTACGGAGTTTGCATCGTGTCCATGATCGACAACGTGATAAAGCCGCTTGCGATGCGCGGAAGAGTTCACGTTAGCGCGGCGCTGCTTGCTCTTGGGCTGGTAGGCGGCGGCTTGTGGCTTGGAGCGTCTGGCATAATCATTGGCCCGCTCATAGTTGCGCTCATGTTCGCGATGATAAAGATATATCAGCGTGAGTTTGTTTGATAATAACAAAGGATCATTTCATGAAAAAGATCATTGTAGTGCTGGCGCTTTTGGTATCGCAAACCGTTTTTGCAACTGAAGCCGTCGTTAAATTCAACGACATATATTTAGAGCGGGCAGTGCGCGAGGCGATAAGTAAGCCGGAGGGCGATATTTTGCCCGCAGATGTAAAAGATATCAAAGAGCTCTCTCTAATAAAAAAGGCGATCCACGACATTTCCGGTCTAGAAAATTTCTCGGGCCTAAATTTGCTGAACCTGGATAAGAACAATGTAGTCGATCTAAAACCTTTGGCGGGCCTTGCAAAGCTAAATGAGCTTCGTCTGGCTGGCAACGACGTGGCCGATATAAAGCCTTTGGAAAATTTAAAGGCGTTAAGATCTCTTTATCTCGATGGCGATCCGCTCGGCGATTTTTCACCTTTGAAAAAATTACCGCAGCTTAAAGTCCTTTCGCTGGCGCTGACCGGCATAAACGACCTTTCCCTATTTAATGATATGGTAGGGCTTGAAAGCCTTACGCTCGCTGCAAATCCCATTACCGACGTGAAGGGCTTAAAGGGGCTCGTGAATTTAACCTATCTCGACCTTTCCGGTAACTGGAAACAGAAGATAAAAGATATTTCGCCGCTTGCGGGCCTTATCAAACTTAAAGAGCTGGATATTGCTATTCAAGCGGTTGATGACATCACGCCGCTCAAGAGAATGGCGAACCTTACCAAGCTGAATCTAAACCTCGATCCGGTTAAAAATCTAAAACCTATCGCTGGGCTTAAGAACTTAAAGGATTTTTCGCTAACGGTAGGCGTAGTCGAGGACATCTCGCCGCTCAAGGGTTTAATTGGACTTACATCGCTGAACCTCGATGCCAATAGCCAGATAAGTAATATCACTCCGATCGCAGGTCTTACGAACCTGAAAGTCCTCTCGTTTCAGAACAGCGATATAAAAGATATTTCGATGTTCGCAAGGCTTACGCATCTGGAAAAGATCAAGTTCAACAAGAATCGGATCGAGAATATTTCGATACTTAAGAATATGCCCAAGCTTCATTTTATCGACTTCGCGGAGAACAATATATCTGACATTGCCGCTTTGGCGGGGCTAAAGTCTCTAAAGTTTGTAGGCCTTCTTTCGAACCAGATAAAGGACATAGCGCCGCTCGTTAATAACGAAGCGCTCGGTGCCGGCTCCGTTATAAGATTGAGCGGAAACAGCGTGAGCGCGGAACAGGTAAAACCTTTGCGTGATAGAGGCGTATGCGTAGAGGTCACGCCGGAAGAGAGATACAAATGCAAGCAGCCGAAGTAGGAGCTATTTATGTGTGCGAAGACGTCAAAAAATGAGATCATCATCTATCAGGCGAAGTCCGGTGCGATAGAGCTTAAAGGCGATGTTGGCATGGAAACTATTTGGGCTACACAATCTCAAATCGCCGATGTATTCGAAATTGACAGGTCGGTAGTTACCAAGCACGTTGGCAATATCCTGAAATCAAGGGAGGTTGATGGACAAAGCAATGTGCAAAAAATGCACATTGCAAATTCCGATAAACCGGTCGCCTTCTATTCTCTAGATATAATCCTTGCCGTTGGCTATCGGGCGAATTCTGCTAAGGCTATACGCTTTCGAAGGTGGGCAACAAATGTTTTGCGAAAGCACTTAGTCGATGGCTATACGATTAATAAAAAAAGGTTGCATGCTCAAACTGGGAGGATACAAGAACTAAAGGAGGCGGTTAATCTTTTGAGCAACGTTGCCATGTTGGAAGATATTTCACCCGAAGCAAAGGGAATTATACAGATCATCACTGAATATTCTCGTGCGCTTGACCTGCTTGATGATTTTGACCATCAAAGGCTTTCAACCCCCTCGGGTACAAAACAGAATAAGTTCGTTTTTACCTACGAATACGCGAGAAAAATCATTGATGAAATGAAACGGAAGTTTAAAGATTCATCGCTTGTGGGACAGGAAAAGGATAAAAGCTTCCACGGTTCCATTAGCACAATTTATCAAACATTTGGTGGCAGTGAACTTTATCCTACAGTTGAAGAAAAGGGCGCTCACTTGTTATATTTTGTGACCAAAAATCACAGTTTTGTGGATGGCAATAAGCGTATTGCCGCGGCACTTTTTATATGTTTCTTGCAAAAGAACGGAGTGCTATTACACAAGAACGGAAGCAAGCGACTCGATGACAGTGCTCTTGTAGCACTAACTTTGATGATAGCCGCTAGTAAGCCCTCGGAAAAAGATTTAATGGTTAAGGTGATATTGAATCTTCTTGGGGGAAGGTAAGCTGGGCCATTATGGCATTTAAAAATAATTGATTTATGCTAAAGCCCAAGCTCTGCCGCTATTCCTTGCATTGCTTTCAGGCAGATATCTACGAACTGCTCTAGCTTCAAACCGATCTTTTCGCATTGCATGATTAAGTTTCTATCGGCTCCAGCGGCGAAACGTTTTTCGCCGAATCTTTTTATTACGCTTTCAGCCGAAAGCAGAGAAAGTTTCTTCTGCTGCGTGATGAGCGCACTAGCAACGATAAGCCCCGTTATAGTTTCGCCCGCGGTCAGCGCGTAGTCGAACCTTGTCTTTGGCTCCGAACCTGTCTTTGTATTGTGCGCAGCCATAGCTTCGCGCATCTCCGGCGTTATTTTGTCCGCAAGCTGGTCG
>CAIPVD010000271.1 GCA_903868375.1 uncultured delta proteobacterium | reverse complement strand
TTCTGTGACGAAAGGTTGCGAATGGGTGGTCGATGATTCGCCGCCCGTAACGAAGATAACCGCCGGCCCTTCATTTAGGTCGCAGGATGATCTCGCAAATTTCACTTTTGAAAGCAGCCGCGCAGGATCGGCCTTTGAGTGCAGTATCGACGGCAGCGCATTTTCCACATGCACATCGCCCGTAAAATATTCCGGCCTTTATGGAGGATTGCATAAGTTCCAGGCGCGATCGGTAGATAGCGAAGGCCGCACCGACAAGATACCGGCGGCGTTCGTCTGGATGATGGACGTCCCAAAGTTCGCGATCGGAATGAGATCTTCCTGCGCGATCAGCGGTTCCGGTGCGATGTATTGTTCTGGAGATAATTCCGTTGGAGAGCTGGGCGATGGAACGAAGACGAGCCATGCGATACCGGCGCGCATTGCAGATTCGGGCCAGACGTGGAAGACACTGGATACCGGCCCATGGTCGGCGTGCGGCGTCGATTCTAACGGCGCGGCCTATTGTTGGGGTAGTGGAGTGTACGGCCTTTTGGCCGACGGAAATGCCAGCGTGAGCAATCCGGGTTCGAGCGTGCCGAAGAGCGTGGCATCAGATAAGAAATGGAGCGCGATTTCGGTCGGAAGCTCTGCTGCGTGCGGTATAACCGATGCGGCGGAACTCTTCTGCTGGGGACGAAACATCTACGGGCAGCTGGGCGGCGGAAAACTAACCGACGTGGCGGGCTCGCCGGTGAAGGTTTCGGTCGGCGATAAGGGAGTGGCTTCATTGTCGGTGGGATCGACGCATGCATGCGCCATTACAACGGACGAAATGCTTTACTGCTGGGGCAATAATTCTGCCGGCGAAGTCGGTAACGGCCAAAAGGGGACGGGCCTTATTCAGCTGACCCCCACCGCTATCATGCCAGATAAAAAATGGGTGTTCGTTTCAACCGGCGGCGAACATACATGTGCGATCGCGGTCGATAACAAACTCTACTGCTGGGGAAGGAACGACAAGGGCCAGTTGGGTGACGGCATCGAACATACGACACCGTCGATGGTTCGCGGCGATCTCGACTGGGCTTACGTCGCCGGTGCTAACTCTTCGACGTGCGCATTGACGCTCGGTGGCGCGATATATTGTTTCGGTAGCAATCAATTCGGCCAGCTTGCGGACGATACTATATCGACGACGAACACTCCAAGAATGGTAGGCGTTGATAACGATTGGACCTACGTTTCCAGCTACTACAGGTCGGTGTGCGCATCGAAATCGAACGGCAGTATTTACTGTTGGGGCGAGAACGGCTTGGGTCAATTGGGCAACGGCCTGTTCTCCTACGAAACCGCTCCGGCCAAGGTGCCGCTTGATGTTAAGTGGTCGTCGTTGTCGGCTGGGTTCGGCCACACGTGCGGCATCGGCGGCGACACATTGTATTGCTGGGGGCAGAACGATTTTGGCCAGCTTGGCGATGGTTCGTACGATTCCGCCGTCTTGCCGAAGCAAATACGGCCTGATATGAAATGGAAAGCAGTTAACTCTTCATACAAGTCCTATGGAACCGCCGGAATAGATTCAAATGATTTTGCCTACAAATGGGGTTACTTTGCTTATGGAACTTCGGGCACCTACACGGTCGCCTCGCCGCTCGTTACGGTCGTTAAAGAAAAAGAATGGAAATACGTTCAGGCCGGACTTTATCATTCTTGCGGTATAACGACCGACGAAAAACTCTACTGCTGGGGTTACGATTGGTCCGGCAGTCTTGGATACGATACAAGCAGCGGGAGATATGTTGCAGATCCAAAAGAGATCACTTATTTAACCGAAAAAACTTGGGCGATGGTTGCGTGCGGCGTTTATCACACGTGCGCGCTGACCACGGACGGCGACATCTACTGCTGGGGAGATAATTCTTACGGACAGTTTGGGAACAATTCGACCGTGTCAAGCAAGGTGCCGGTCAGGGTAGGAGACGATAGCAAAAAGTGGATCTACGTCGATACTTCGGTCGGCGATACATGCGCGATCACTGTTGACAACGAACTTTATTGTTGGGGCGCAAATTCCGATAATTGGGGAACTGTCGCGGGCGCGGGCGGGCAATTGGGGAACGGGACAAAGACGAACGTTCGATTATGGTCGTCCAACCAGGTCGCGAGCGACAAGGCTTGGGCCAAGGTGGCGACGAGCGAACTCTTTACCTGCGCCATTACAACCGACGGCAGGCTTTTCTGCTGGGGAAGCAATCAGTACGGCAGGCTGGGCGACGGCACCGATACTGAACGGCTTACACCGGTTCAAATCGGAACCGATACCGATTGGTCAACCGTCAAGCTCGGGCTTTACCATTCGTGCGCATTTAAAACCGGCGGCGACTTATTCTGCTGGGGAAGTAATCAGTACGGCCAACTCGGCAACGGCAGATCGAAGGTCACAGTTCCAGCGCTCGTATTAATGCCGCCAGCTCAATAGAAATTCTTAAAAATTCTTAGCAACTTTTTTGGCGGAGGGACGATAAAGATCATATATGGTAGGGTCTAATATTATCATAGGGCCGGTGGCATATCAGATGCCTGTGCTTTCAGGAATTGTACCTGTTGGAACCGCGCAATCGGCACTGGCAGACCTTGCTCCAAAGCTTGCCGCCGCAACCGATCCATTAAATTTCACCGCGCGATTTGCCCCTACAGTTGAAACATATATGTTTGCTGCCAGACTTGCATCTTTGCAGAGCGCCTCCGCTTCGACTGGAGTGGAAGCTGATGCTGATGAAAAGAGATTGGCTAGGCCCGAAATGCTGGCGGCAGCGGCGACAGACGATTACACAACTCTCGGCTCTCAATTCATCAGAGATCTCCCAACTTTTAATAGGCCGGAAGATGTTGTATCTCGCCTTTCTGCAGATATCGAGCGTCTGCAAAGTCCGCTGGACAAAGTTAACTATGTCAGCCGCTTTGCAGATAGCTTTCAGATGGACGATTTTGAAGTGACAAAAGATAACGCTGCGTTCCATTTGAAATGGATCCACTGGTTGGCGCTAAAGGTAGCTGAAATAGCCCTTGCGGATGTAGGGCCGGATTCGGACCTTTGGGACAGGGGCGATCTATGGAACGTATTCAACCCCATGGCCTATCTTGCGGCTAGCAAGGTAGAAAAGGCGTTGATAGATTCCGGCCGATTAACATCGGCGCAATCGGAGCGGATCGCAGATATTATATTTGCGTTCACAAAGACCGGAACGCTTCAGTATGATATTGAAGCAGACGCTCCAGAAAATACGTTCACCGTGCTGCCCGACGTTATTTTGAGATACAAGGCGTTGGGCTTGGATGCTAAGGCCAAAGCTGCCGAGGCCCATTTAGAAGCCGTTAAAAAGCGTTTTGGTATCGAACAAGATCCAAGTGCATGGGCCAGCGCTCATTTTGCAGAGGATATTGCCTATAAATTAGAACAATTTAGAAGCAGCCCCAATATAGCGCCCACGATGCTAAACATCACACAATCGAGCGCAATGTTGAGCGTGGCGCACGGTAACTATGTGCTTGGCGAGGGGTTGCTGCGACACTATGCAGATGTTTTGGAGCATAGCTTTGATAGAGCCGATATGGCAGAAGCCGCCCGCGCCAAGGGCGACGAATTCCATCGCTACGCCACAGCAATAGGGATTGATAGATTTTTAGATGATGGGTTAAGAGTTGTTGTTGCCAAACACCACGATCTTCAGATGGAGATCGCAAGGATCAACGAAAATATCAAAGAATGTTTAGAAGCGCTTCCGCGGGTCTATCGGCGCATCAAGGAAGAGGTTGAAAAAAGTGCAATTCCATCGGCAGAGTGGAATAGAGAAATCTTCGAAAGGTATCGTTCGTCACCAAAATGGTTGGAGCGCGAGAGGCTACGCGATGAATTGCCAGCATTGTTGAAAAAACTTAATGAGCAGAGCAATGCAGTTGTGGCCGAGCTTCCCACCATTAGTGAAAGTCAATTAAAGAAAGGGTCTCACGTATATCGCGGAACGATTCTGCGCCGAGTTGCGTTTAGATTGGATGGTGATCAAGTCGTTATTGAAAATTTTGGTATTGATACCGCCACGCAAGGTTATGGCGATTTTGCGCCGCTAAATAATCCTGCGGCTGCATTTTATAGCGCTCTAAATGGTTTTCCAACTGACCCTATAGAAGAATATTTAAGGACGGATTCGGTAATAATCGAAGTCCCATTTGATGTTGCCAGAGGAATGGGGGTGTTCCAGCACGATCATCCTGCGACGCATTTTACAATTGCAGGTGATGCGCTGAAAGGAGTTCCCGGAGTCAGGCTTTATCGCCCAATCGAATAGTTTAATTCCCAATAGACTTTGAATTCAAATTTTGCGATACAACTTCCACTATGGAAATAATTTGCGGCATAAATTCGGTATACGAGGCGATGAGGGCGGGGAAGAGGCGCGTCTATGGCATCTTTATTAATGAAGGGAAAAAAGGCGGTCCGCTCGAAAAACTAACCAACCTTGCTGCGGAGCAACGGATCAAGATAACTCCGGTAAATCGGCAGAAGATGCAAGATCTCACGCATGTTGAAACGAACCAGGGAGTTGCCGCTGAAGTAGACAACTTTAAGTATCTAAGCATCGAAGAACTGCTCGACCTGTCGAAAAAGACAGGGGAGCCGCCCTTCATTATTATACTGGACCAGGTAAACGATCCCCATAACCTTGGGGCAATTATCAGAACAGCGCATCTTTTAGGTGCCCATGGCATAGTTATCCCCAAGGACAATGCGGCGATGATAGGGCCTGCTTCTACTAAGGCTGCTTCTGGAGCTGTCGAGTATCTCCCAATAGCTAAAGTGACTAATTTAAGTAATTGTATCAACATATTGAAAAATAACAATGTTTGGGTTGTGGGTGCAGAAGGTGAATCTTCCAAAACGATCTATCAATATGACTTCACAACACCCACCGCGATAGTCCTGGGCGGTGAAGGCCGAGGCTTGAGGCGACTAGTTAAAGAGCATTGTGACGACCTTTTGACTATTCCGATGAAGGGTAAGATAGACTCATTTAACGTCTCCGTTGCAGGTGCAATTTTCATGTCCGAGGTTATCCGCCAACGTGCTAGCAAGAATTATGCCATAAAGCCTTAAAAGTCCTTGACAACCGATATGTTTTTCCATAAGAATCCGCAAACTTAAGCGCAGGTGTTTGTGCGCCTTTTTGTGTTTTTTGCGTGCGAAAAAAATATTTTCGCCGGCGAAAGAGAAGTCAAATGTGCCGACGTAGCTCAGTGGTAGAGCATCTGATTTGTAATCAGAGGGTCGGAGGTTCAACCCCTCTCGTCGGCTCAAGCGTTCTTTCACAAGTTTAATTTTTTGTTAGGCCGCCCAAGTATTTTTTGGCGGGGGAGAGGTACCCAAGTGGCCAAAGGGAGCAGACTGTAAATCTGCCGGCATCAGCCTTCGAAGGTTCGAACCCTTCCCTCTCCACCAGTGTG
>CAIPVD010000270.1 GCA_903868375.1 uncultured delta proteobacterium | reverse complement strand
TGACGACGCTTTCGCCGAACGCCGTAGGTATGGTGGAAACACGGATGTCGATATCTTTTCCGGCGATCTTAATTCGTATGCGCCCGTCTTGCGGCAGCCTTTTTTCGGCGATGTTAAGTCCTGCCATGATCTTCACGCGCGAGATGATCGAATTCTGCGCCCTCTTCGGCGGGCTCATTATATCGTAAAGAACGCCGTCGATCCTAAAGCGAATGACGAGTTCTTTTTCGAACGGTTCGATGTGAATATCGCTTGCCTTCTGCTTGACAGATCGGAACAGAAGCGAGTTGACCAGCCTGATTATTGGCGCTTCATCGGTGGCATCTAACAGATCGACCGGCTCATTGAATTCGCCATTGATCTCGCCTGCAGATTCGTCGAGCTCGTCTATCGCCTCTTCGCTTCCGCCCGTTCCTCTATTATAGACCGTGTTGATCGCGTTCACTATCTCGTAGGAACTCGATATGACCGGCCTTATCTCGGAATTGAAGAGCGTGCGAAGATCGTCTATCACGTAAAAATTCGTTGGGTCGGCGACGGCGACGACTATCGCGTTGCCATCCTTTCGAAGAGGCAACACTTCGTTCCTTTTCGCGTAATTGATGGGGAGCGCCGAAATAAGATCGTTCGGAATGGCGTCGGTCTCGATGCGATTCTCGTACGGAAAACCTAATTGAATCGACAGCGCCTTTAAGATATCCTCGCTTCGCAGGAACTTAAGTTGGACAAGCGCGTCGCCGAGTTTGATACCTTTTTCACGGTGAGCCGTAAGGGCCTGTTCGAGCTGATCTTCCGTTAGGCTCGTGGTCTCGAGTAATATTGCGCCAAGTGATTTATCTTCCATATAGTTCGTAGTTTAATAAGCCAAATCCAAATCGTCTCCCCTGCTGCCAGGCGCAACCGGCGGCGCTGTCGTAGCTGCAGGCGGCGCAGCTTGTGTCGGCTTTGCCGTCGCTGGAACTTGCGAAGGCTTTGCTGCCGGCTGCTGTATTTGCGGCGGTTCTTTAACCGTTGCGACCGGTTTTTTTATTTCGCCAAGCTCGCCCTGCGGCTGCGGGCTAACGGTAATTACAGGGGCCTTCGTTGGTGCAACCGTAGGAGTTTTTGGAATAACCGGAGCAACTGGAACGGCAGGAGCTGAAGAAACAGCTGGCCCTGCCGGCACGGACGGTTTGCCTTCCGAAGATTCTTCGAACTCGAGCAGGTCTGCGCGGTGATTCTTTATCGATTCGCGGATCTGCGCCTTTTGTTTTTTGCCGTAGTTCAGATCGATGAACTTGTTCCTTTCATCCAACTTGCGCTTAAGGATGGTGGAAAAATCGGAAGGGTCCTTCAAAATATGCGGAGTTATGAAAACGAGTAAGTTGACCTTCTCCTTGTCCATATGCGTTTGTTTGAAAAGATTTCCGATGATTGGAATATCGCCAAGGAGCGGGATCTTATGTTTGCTGTTATCCATCTTGTCTTCCATTAAACCGCCAAGCACGACCGTCTGGCCGTCGTGAGTAACAACCGAAGTGGTGATCGCGCGTTCCTTTGTAGGGCGAGGAACGGAGGCGCTTGCAGCCGCACCGGAGAAATCGGAGAGCGACTGTTTTATCTTTAAGGCAACATTGTCGGCTTCGCCTATCTGCGGAGTGATGTTCAGTATCAATCCGGTTTCAGAAGCCTGCACGGAGAATTGCGTACCCGTGGAACTAACCAGCGGGTTGCCCTGATAATATTCCTTTCCTTTTATTTCTATCTTTGCCTCTTCGTTATCCAGCGTAAGGATGCTGGGCGTAGATATAATGTTCGAATCGCCATAATTGGCCAGGGCAGAAAAGAAGAGCCCAGTGGATGGAATGTTCTTTGTCGTGCCACCGATGCTGATAGGAACCGTATCGCTTCCGATCAAGCCGCCCAAAAGGCCAGTTGGGAAAGCTGGCGCAGAACCTGAAAGGAACGATGAAAGTATGCTCGCGCCGCTATACGGGTCGGTCGTGAAGATATTGAACGGGCCTTTCGATATTCCACCGAATCCAGCCACGCCATAGTCGCTCGATTTCGTTACGCTCAACTCCATAACGATCGCTTCAAGAAAGACCTGCCTGCGCGGAATGTCGAGCTTGGAGATAACTTTATCGACGAGCGTTTCATAATCCTTCGCCGACGACGTAATGATCAAAGAATTGGTAAGGTCGTCTGCCGTGATCTTCATGCCGCCTTCGAATTCGGCGACGACAACACCTGCAGTTGCACCGGCTTTTTGATCCTTCTTTTGCCCGGCGGCCTGCGTTAAAGCGGACAACGTATCTGCAAGCGTCTTTGCCTTCGCATGTTTTAGATAATGAACGTGAATTTTTCCTTCTTGATTTTCGTCCAACTTCCGGTCGAGCCTTTGTATGATGGTTCTAACCTTATCGATCGCCCTGCGGCTTGCCAGCACGATGATGGCGTTCGTTCTTTCGTCTGGGATGATCTTGGAAACCTCTTCCATCTCTTCCAGTTCGCCGCCTTTCTTGCCGCCGGCAGCCGGAGCAGCTTTTGCCGCGCCGCCCTTTGCCTGTTCGAATAACTGATTGACCATTTGGCCAATATCGCGCGCTGTCGCATTAACCACGGGAATTATTTCCAAGACCTGTTGCGGGCCTTCCTGGTCGAGTTCCTTGATTATCTTCATGAGACGGTCGATGTTGCTGCCGGAATCCGTAATAATGAGAGTGTTCGTTGCAGGATATGCAAACAAATTTCCATCTGGCGAAACGAGCCCTTTTATCGCGTTCGACATTTCGACCGCGCTGATATTCTGCAAAGGTATAAGCCTTGTAATGAACATATCCGTTACCGGCGTTGAATCGATGTGTGTAGGTATCGGTTGCCGCATCGCTTCTTTTAGCGGAATGATCTTTATCACACCGGCAGGTCCTTTAACGATAGTGAAACCGGCAACCTCTAAAG
>CAIPVD010000269.1 GCA_903868375.1 uncultured delta proteobacterium | reverse complement strand
TGGCAACAGTTGGAACACAATTTGGATTAACGGGAATGACGCCGATACTTCCGGCGCTTACCAATGCAGGTGTGGCACCGACAATCGGCGCGCCCATCACCTTCGCTCCGCCAGAAGCGCCGGCCACATATTATTACGAAGGTGGCGCGGTTGAACAGCGCCCTGCTCCATCGCAAATGCAACGAACCAATCGCCTATTCATGGATGGTGCGAGTGGAACTTCTGGAGCAACAGCAGCTGATGAACTGGCAACGCTTGTAGATGCAAAGATCGCCGAATTTGTTTCTGGCTTAAATGAAATGAAGGCGCAGCAGCTGCCAACCAGAGAAGAACTTCTAAGAATAGCTGATCCAGACGAAGCCAAATCAATGATATTTGATGCCATAGCTTGGTTTAGAGCTTTTATAGCATCTAGTGGACTGCATAATAATTTTGGCCTTTCCTTACCGGAAGATTCTTTTGGACAGTTTAGATTAACGATGTTTCAGGATGCAATTGGCAATCGCTTGCAACATTTGCGTGCTTTATTATCCGAAACATATGGAAAATTAGCCAGTGGTGCAACTCTTCAAGATGAGAGCTTGAAATCTATTATTGACGAATATGAATTTTGTAGAAGGCCACACCAGCCAACGTCCACATGGCATCATATGTTTATAGAAGCAAAAAGAAATGGCGTTAAGCTCGAAGTTAATTACCAAGCCCAAGAAATGCTAAAAGGAATAAATCTGGACTGGCTCGCGGGTGTCGTTAAAGACCTGGTTGAAAGCATTGCAAAAAATCATTCGGGCGACACCCAAACCAAACCAACACTTTCGGTAAGGGTTATCAAGCTAGATGGACTGCCTACACTTGCATTCAAGGTCAAAGCAAGCAACATTCAACAAAACATTGCTATAAGGATTTTAGACCCCTTAAAAGAATGGTGCGGCGAAAGCGAACTCACTGCATGTCAGCTTATAACAGCACATGACGGACGCATATGGTTCGAAGTTGAAACTGGCAATGTAACAATGCTTTATATTCAACTTCCAAAAAACATTGGGAGGGAAACTCCGGCCACAAAAGTTCTTACATCAAATGAAGGACTGGCTAAATTTGTAGATGCGAGAATAGCTAAATTCACTGCACGCGCAAATGAAATGAAAGTCCAGCTTCCAAGCAAAGCAGAGCTTTTGGGTATTACCGATCCTGACGAATCCAAGAAAATAGTCCGTGACGCCTTGGCTAAAATTGACGAGTTCATTAAATTCAGCGGCCGCTATAGACTCCTTGTCAATTCCCTGCCCGAAGGTTCTCTTGCTCAGTCAAGGCTGGAAATGTTTCTTCATGGAACGGGCCAGAGGTTGCAAGTTTTACGCAGCTCGCTAGTCGATATGTACAGAGAGTTGTTTAACGGGGTATCTTTTCAAGATGAAGGCTTAAGAGAGAGCCTTGATAAATATGAGTTTCGACGTAAAATAAAACCACTACTATCTCCTTATCATATCATAAGAACTGAAGCGATAGGCAACGGTGTAAGTCTCGACATCACCGATGATGCCGAAAAGATACTGCAAGGCATAGAACTCACCTGGTGCGGCGATATTTTAGAGAACCTGGTTAGTAATGTTGCAAAGAACCACCACAATGGCGGCCCCACTCCACAGATCAAAGTAAGCATAGTTGAACGTGACGGCATGCCAAAGCTTTCATTCGAAGATAACGTCGGAGGCATTGCACCGAATATTGCCGAACTAATTTTCAAAGAAGCTGTCCATGGCGATCCATCAAAACCGGGAAAAGGCATAGGACTTAGAACATCTCATCAACTCATCACGCAGCATGGCGGCCGCATCTGGTTCGAAACTCATCCCGGCGTTGGAGCAAAGCTGGACGCGAAGCCCATTTCACAAAATTGTGGAATGGGTTTCTTATTTGATATTCAATAGTTGAGCCACTTAGCTTGCAGTTCGATAGTACCAGTTTAAGGAGTTTGCGCTTTTCCTCGTTAGTTGCCCGCTGATACAGCTCTGGCGCGTGTTGAGCTAGTTCGAGAATTCTTCTCCCATTCTCGTAATATGGGATCTCTGCCTTGCTTAAAGCTGTGAGACGGTTATCGTACATGTCTATTTCTTCTTGCCACTGCGTAGTGTGTTTGCGCCAGAAGGTTTCGTTGATCTTTCCATCCAGTTTGTCGAGATATGCCTGTCCCATTCTAGCCTTCAAGGTGTCTATCTTTGATCTAAGATTCGCTGTCTCCTCATCACGAAAATTGTTTTTGTCGGAGTAGCTTCGTTTGAGAGATGCAACTATCGAATCTATCTGTTCCGGCGATAATGACATTTTACCAAATAAACTTGCGAATTGATCTTTTAACATTTCCTCTCGAACATAGTTTTTTTGATGTGTGCAATCTTTTTTACCTTTTGAGCAATGGTAATAAATATATCGCTCCTTCTTTATCTCCGCGACTACGCTACAGCCACAGCCAGCGCATTCCAGCAGCCCCGTAAAGGCAAAATCTCCCTTCCTGCGAAACTCTGTATTATGACGGCGCTTGAAGGCCTTCTGAACCCTATCCCATAGCTCCTTCGATACGATAGGTTCATGTATGCCTTTGTAGAGGCTCCCGCCATAGCAGAAATAACCGTAATAGACGGGGTTCTTGAGCATGCGTTCTAGGTTACCCCTTGATAAGAGCCTGCCGTACTTCGACCAAAAGCCGATTTCTTTAGCCCAAGCATGGATGCCATCAAGTGCGTATTCACCGGTGGCATAAAGTTCGTACATCTGGCGCACCAGTGGTGCACGTTCCGGATCGATAACCATGATATGCTTTTCGCGATCGTTCAGATAGCCAGTAGGTGCTTGGCCTGGGTATTCTCCGCTTGCTGCCTTTTCGTAGAGACCCTTTTTCACTTCCTCTGAAAGGTTGTCGATAAAATTCTTGGCCATCAAAACCTTGATGCCATGAATAAACTTTTGATGAGATTTGGAATCTTTGGAAAGAACTTCACCTTCTTTCACTAAGTGGATTTCAAATTCGGAATCATTGATCGCAACGTAGTCGTGAAAGTTTCGATATAGTCTATCAGTTTTTTCAACTAAAATGCTTCGCACATCATTCGACTTTTCAAGAAACTTGACCATCTCGCCGAACTGCTCGCGGCCTATTGATTTTGCTGTTTCCGCATCGGCATATTCACGGACGATCTCGATTCCGTTCTTGGCTGCATATTCAATTAAAAGCTTTTGCTGGGCAGGGATTGAAAAACCTTCCTTCTCTTGTTCTTTACTTGATACTCTGCAATAGGTGACCGCTTTTTTCAGCATATCTTTTCTCTCTTGTTGATCTGATACAACAGATCGAAGAATTCGCGCAACAACATTTCCTCTTCTGGCAAAAATTTCGTTCGAGTTTCATCCCGTTCCTGTTCATCGCCAGGCTGAACTTTTAGGCATTTTAAATTGCAGGTTTCGGAATCCATTATGGTATCCTCAACCCGTCTTTGTTGTTTGATATAAAGTGGTAATATGTTTTCCCGCCCGACTTTCTTGTTTTAATAGTGACATTAAGGGCGGTTTCTAAATCGGTTTTTACATTGTCGAGGCGTTTGCCTAGAGAGATCGCGTTTTTATAATCAAATCCCGAGTCTGGACCCGATAATGAATTCAATTCATGTAATAACTCTTTAGCACTGACTTCTTTTTCTAAGTTATCCAGATTAGATAACCACTGAGACAAAGCGTCGAATAGGGCATCTCCTTCAAACATAAACTCGATATTAAGATCGCGCATTTTGTCTAAAATATCTCTACATCTTATTTCATTGTTCGTTATGATTGCAATGCGTATGCAGAAAGCAGCGAAGTCAGCCATCCTATGATTGATGATGCCTGGCGCGGGATGGTTGCGCATGCCAGTAATGATAAAATTTAAAAAATCTAGCCAGCACGACCACATTTCATTCCGATTGGTTGAGATGTTTTTTAATAGTTTAGCCAGTGGTATATTTTGATTGATCCTTTCGGTCTTGAATAAAAGTAGCCTGTCCACAACGTCATCCCGCTTAAATTTAGGAGTTCTTGCTGTCAGTGCTATGAATACGTTGGGCTTATAAATTATCTCTTCGTTGGTAGTGAATAATTTGCGCAAAGATATGCGTTGGCCTGTTGCTATTCTGGCTAAATTATCTTGAAGCCATTTCACGCTCCCATCAATATTATCAAATGCAATAAAATAGTTAGATGAGATAGCAGCTAAGAAGGCGTCTTCCTTATCAGCAGATAGTTGAGAAACATTGAAATCACTTCCAAAAAGGAAGCAGCCAATTTGCTGTAATATGCTTGTTTTTGAACTACCCTTTGGGCCACACATCAAGAGGATAACCCGCGTCGGTAAGAGCTCTGGAAAAAATAAGCTAACTAACCATAGCAAAAATATAAATTTCTGATCTTTCACCTCAATTGAGCTCGAATCTAAATTGACGTAGTCAAATATATTATAGACTGGCTGAATTCGTTCTGTGGCGGGAATATAGCTAAATGGCTGCCACAATCTATTATGCTTAAAAAATACTCCATCACTACCGTTGTGCAATGCTTTG
>CAIPVD010000268.1 GCA_903868375.1 uncultured delta proteobacterium | reverse complement strand
CGGCGGCACCGCGGCCCTTCCCCTGCCATCTTACACGAACAGCCTTAACGGCTTGCGCAACTTCCACGCCGATAATTGAACGAGGCAGGGTTCTAAATGCAAACTCAACACCCTCTTCTTCAGCAATAGAAATATCTGGGCGATAAGCAGGCATATCTTCACGCGAACGCCTGTAGATCATTGTTACATGTGCGCCTGCGCGAGCAGAAACGCGAGCGGAGTCTATTGCCGTATCGCCGCCGCCCACGACCACAACGCGTTTACCCTTGAGAACCGCGACAACATCAGCATTCTGCTTCGCATCTTTCAAGAACTTAAGCGCCTGCCAAACGTTCTGTTTGTCGCCGCCAGCAATGCCAACATCTTTCGATGCTCCAGCACCGGTAGAGATAAAGACCGCCTTGAAGCCATCGCTGAATAATTTTTCAACGTCATCGACCTGCGCGCCAAAATTAAATTCTACACCTAATTTTTTGATGAACTCGATTTCGAAATCCAAGACTTCCGGCGGCAACCTAAAATCCGGTATCACCTGCGAAAGCATTCCACCAGCTTTAGCGGCGCTGTCGAAGATAACCGGCAAATGCCCGAGACTCGCTAGTTCTGCGGCACATGCAAGGCCCGCCGGACCACTTCCAATGACAGCAATCTTGGTGCCGGTGCCAGTCGTCTTAATGGGCTCTATCATTCCATTTGCCCGCTCCCAATCGCAGACGAACCTTTGAAGTTTAATAATGTCGATCGGATCTGAAAGTTTCTCGCTCGTGCATTTGCCCATGCATGTTGTAAGGCATGGGCAGATGTATGAGCACGAAGCTGCCAAAACGTTTGCCTGTTTTAATTCGCGAACGGCGCCGGCTAGATCTCCAAACCGGATCTTTCGAATGAACCTGCTAGGATTTACGCCTGCCGGGCAGCCGCAAAGACAAGGCGCGTCGTTGCACAATAAACAGCGTTGTGCTTCTTTCATCGCCCAGGAACCGTCTCGTTGATATCTTGCGGTGCTCATTTCGAATACAATAAGTTATTCATTTCTCTCGCCATGTCAACCTTGTTCTATAAGATGATATCGAAATATTTCAAAAGACAATCACTCTAAAGCATGTTATTGAGTCCGACACGAATCAATTAACAACTGGAGGAACTATGAATACAAGGCTTGCGGCGGGGCTGTCGATCTTTATGATTTTGGCGATCGGATGCGGCGGAGGAAGCGGCAGTGGCGGACAACCTGCATCACAGCATATCACCTCAACATCTCCTGCAAAAGGTGCAACGAATGTACCGGTCACATCCAGCATTAAATTAACTTTCGATGTGGCAGCCGATTCAACGACATGCGCTTTCCAGAACGTGTTGCTCACGTGGGCAAATGGAACGCGTAACGTGCCGGGAACGGTCGCATGTGATAATACCGCAAAAACACTTACATTCACGCCAACATTTCCTCTTGCCGCAGGCGTGGCACACACTCTGACCATGAGCAAGAACGTCATAACCAAAGCGGCCGCAACAGAGGACTGGACACTAGCTTTCACGACAACTCCGACACCTATCCTGTACACTTCAAATCTCGACCTGACAGATGGCACAAAGATCGCGACCCCGTACAATATCTGGTCGATATTGCCTGATGGCACGAACAATACTCATTTAACCTCTTATACACCCGACACCTTCAGTGTCGATTTTTCCGGCTGGTCTCCAGACTACACAAAGATCACCTATGCTGCCTACAATCAAACGACAATGATAACGGACATCTTCATTATGAACGCCGATGGCACGGGGATGATAAATCTTACGAACTTGAGCGTACCGTCTAGTATTTCCAGTGTGATATGGCTCCAGGATTCGAGCAAGATATTTTTTCTAAGCGGGACGCAGCAAGGCGTCTTTGATATCTACTCCGTAAAACCCGATGGTTCGGAAATGACAAAATTGACCAATTATACTGGTAGCGACGGCGTTCAATTCATATCCATCTCTCCCGACAACTCAAAGATCGTTTATAATCTGTACGAACAAGCGGCTGGCGTGTTCAATCTCCACAGCATGAATCTGGATCTGACCGGTGACGTTCAACTTTCAAACCTATCGGCAAATTATCAGATGGCTTATCCGGTCATTTCCTCGGATAGTACGAAGGTTTATTACTCATCGGGAAATGCCACGACTCCAACACCAAATAATTTCGCTATCTACTCCGTGAACATGGACGGAACCGGCACACAAACCTTATTTAGCACTCCTGCGGGGGGGTCGATCGACAACATTTCGATATCACCAGATGGAACAAAGCTCTTATATGACTTGGTAACTTCAGACGCCGACCCAACAAAAATGTTTTCAGATCTTTACGCGTTGAACATTAGCGACCTATCCACAGTGCAAATCACCAACAACACCGCAGGCAATTTTGTTGGAATGCTAAGCATGTGGTCTCCGGATAGCACAAAGTTTCTCTACTCATCCGGAGTCTATAATCCGGGCGCCGGCGCCTATAACTGTTTTGTAAGCAACAGCGACGGTTCCGGGAAGGTCCAATTGACGGACCTGGCCGCAGGTAAACAATGCGGGAATACGACGATGCTCTGGTCTCCCGACGGCCTTAGCGTTATCATTGGCGAGGCGACACTATTGCCGCCTCCATCGGTGATCGACATCCTGATCGAAAAAGCGGACGGATCTGCCACAACCCCGTTAACAACATCTCCCGAATGGGGAATAGCAACAATGAACGCTTGGTGGTGACCTATACGTTCTTCTTATAGATCATTCCGACAACCGCGCCGGCGATAAGATATTCCGTCATACCGGTAACAAACCAGTCCCTTGCCAGGCGGACAGTGATAGGCATCGTGGCGTAGGTTATTGCGACCATTGAAAGGTTCACGAAAAGTCCGAACCAAAGGCCGAAGCGAAGGCCTTCGCATATTCCACAGCCTTTTCCTTCGTAACCCTTCGCATAGATATAGACGAAGATGAAGGAAACTACGAACGTCGCCGCCCAATAAAGCGGCATCAGCTTCATCATTTCAGCTTCGGGCCTCCACAGATGTGCGACTTCCATGTAAGCCGCCTTTAGGCAATAGTTGTTGAAAATAAATTCCAAGACCATTACCGCGACGAAGACTGCGAGACTTGCTAACACCCATCTCTTTTTGTTCATGCTATTATCCCCCTGTGTTTAATTACGGTTGCGGTTACGCTGCTCGTAACGTCTTACGTTAAACGTTTAACGAAACGAGTCGCGCCACCGCAGCCGACATACGTTACTTACATCCGCCCATAGTCAGCGCCATTATTGCCTTTGCGGTGTGCAGACGATTTTCGGCTTCATCATATATGATGGACCACTTTTCGTTGTCGATGACCTCGTCGGTCACTTCTTTGCCTCTATCGGCTGGCAACGCATGCATATACTTCACGTTCTTATCGGCAAGAAGCATTCTACGCTTATCACATATCCAATCTTTATGCTTCTCTAAATTTGCCTTCATCTCTTTTTTCTGAACTTCGCTATCTTCCCACTTCGGGAAATGCGCGAATCCGCCCCAGTTCTTCGGTATCACGATCTGCGCACCTTCGAAACCCGCGTCCATATCATCGGTGAACTTTATCGATCCGCCATTTTCCTTCGCATTCTTTTGGGCCTGATCTACAAACTCGGGCAGCATCGGGAATTCCTTAGGAGCCGCGACCGTCACATCCATTCCATAGCGCGGGAACAAGAGTATCTGCGACTGCGGAACGGAAAGAGGTTTCGCGTGGCTCGTTGCATATGCCCAAGAAACCGTCACCTTCACACCTTTAAGATTCTTGCCGAACTTTTCCTGGATCGTCATGAGATCGGCAATGCCTTGCATTGGGTGATAAAGATCGTCTTGCAGCGAAAGGATCGGAATATCCGACCATTCAGCCATTTCGCGCAAATATTTATTGCCGATCCCATAGAAACAGTTGCGGCACGCAATTGCATGTCCCATTCGTGAAAGAACCAATGCGGTATCCTTCGCCGTTTCGCCGTGCGATAACTGCATCTTGTCCGGCGTTAGGTCGTGTGAATTGCCGCCAAGTTGCGTGATGCCGCAACCCATGGAATTGCGCGTGCGCGTTGACTGTTCGAAGAAGATCATAAATACCGTTTGGTTCTTGAGCCAATCGGTTATCTCGCCTTTTTTCTTCTTCTCTTTAAGCTCGTGCGCGACCTCGAACATGTGATCGAGTTCCGCCTTCGTCCAATCCTGCTCCGCGATAAAATGCTTACCTTTGTAGTTCGTCATTCAATCCTCCAATTTGTCATTGCGAGCTTCAAGCGAAGCAATCTCACGAATACAACTCAATTCGGGAGATCCTTCGCTTCGCTCAGGATGACAGTTTAGCAACGCTAAACTGTCACATAAGCGGCATAAAAAGCCGCGGCCTTCACCAAATGTTCAACCGGCGTCCATTCGTTCGGCGCGTGCGCCTGTTCTTCGTGCCCCGGCCCAAAACCGATGCACGGAATATCGTGCATTCCCATAATAGCCACGCCGTTCGTCGAAAACGTCCACTTATCTGTCTTCGGCTTCGCAGCAAACAGCTCCGAATAGACCTGTTCCGCTCGTTGGACTGCCGCATGGTCCGGCGCTATCTTCCAAGTTGGATAATATTTTTTGGTTGGATAAACTTTTCCGGTGTAAGCCGCTTGCCTGTATTCGGGAACCGTAATGTCGCCCTTAATTCCTGCATCGGCACACGCCTCGCGAAGTTCCAAGAGCGCGGAGGCTTCGGTTTCTCCCCATGTCAATCGGCGATCCAGATAGATACTGCATTTGTCCGGCACCGCGCACTGCGACGGGCCGACGGAAGAAACCTGGCTGACGACCACCGTCCCCTTGCCAAGGAAATCGTCGGTGCGCAACTTTTCGTTCAGTTTTTCTATCTGCTGAATTATCGGCGCCATTTTGTAGATCGCGTTCACTCCGCGTTCCGGCGCGCTGCCGTGGCACGAAATTCCGCTCACCGATATTTCTATCTCCATTCGCCCACGATGCCCGCGGTAAATGTTCAGGCTGGTCGGTTCCGTCAGCACGACGAGATCCGGCGCCAGGCCCTCTTCCTTTATTAAATGCTGCCAGCAGAGGCCGTCGCAATCCTCTTCCATAACGCTTCCGACCATATAAACCGTGCAATCTTTGGGAAGCCCCAGCTCTTTCATTATCTTGCCGGCATAGACCATGCTTGCCATTCCGCCCTTTTGATCGGCGACCCCGCGTCCCCATACCTTTCCGTCTTTAATGTGCGCCTCGTAAGGATCGAAGTTCCAAAGGTCGCGATTGCCGACATCGACCGTATCAATGTGGGCATCGAAGGCTATTCTTCGCGGACCGTTGCCTATCTGTCCGATGACTGAACCAAGGCCATCGGTCCATACTTTATCAAAACCGACCGCCTTCATCTCTTTTTCGATGCGGGCGACCACCGCCTTTTCTTTTCCGGAAAGCGAAGGGATAGATGCGATATCGACAAGGAACTGCGAAACCTGCGGCCTGTATTTTTCTGCCAGCTCTAATATCTGATTTGTCATGGGCATATTTATAAACTACTGGCAGGTGCTTGCAAGTGGAAAATATTACGAACTACAGACATTATAAGAGTCCAAAAAAGGTTTAAAGAGGTTCATCAAAGTTTTGCCAAGCGGGTTCTTACCACTTAAGGAGATAATTGGTGCATAACCAATACCAGGCTGGACCTTATAAACATATGCGCCATCAAGCTCTGTTCTACCTGAATGTAGATGTTCTGAATCTGAAGAAGTGACCGTCATTAAATTACCACCCTCCGGAATCCTCATTGCATCCCGCGGAAGGTCCAAGGTTCGGTTTCTGGGAGCTCCATCTTTTCTTCCTGATATTTGTGAATCGACACCGCATGATCCATTAGTAAAAAAGGACGATAGATAGGTTGAAAAATATACTGCCGAAGCGGTCACGTTTCTAACCAAAAAGTTATCAATGTCCTGTAATGGAATGCTCAAAATCTCACCGGCCAGGTTGAAACCTTTAAGTTCCGCACCTTCATACCTCGGCTGATCAGTTCCGGAAAAACACGGAGTTTCCGCGTTTATGTTTACATTGGGTTGAGCAAATACACTAACTGTTTGTGGAGAATATGGCCCAGCCTCAAGATGTGTCTGCACTTTGCAATCGGGGCTTCCGAGACCATAGGTCTTTTTTCTGATTAAATAATATTGGTCCCCCTTAACGATGAACAGCTCTTCTGCCGGGATCTCGGTCGGAAAAACGCCCGAAACACGATAATCAGAATCATCGTGATATACGGTATAGTCTCTGTACCTGATATTCTCTGGATCGGCGGTATAATCCTTTAGAGCCTTCGTCACTTCTGCAATTGTCGGTGCTGACATAAAACCTCCCATGAAGAAATTTTTAATTTCATAGAACGGCGGTCGGATAATGTCAATATAATTTCTGTTGTCGCCATTGCAGCGGCAACTAGCGATTAGCTATTACGTTTAATCCACTTTCCTTGGGGTTCGGCGGCGACATCGCCCTTTTCTGAATAGATGACTTTGCCGCGAAGAATGGTTTTTACAATTTTACCCGCGAACTTCTGCCCATTGAACGGCGTCCACTTTGCCTTTGAATGCATCTTTGACTGATCTATTTTATGGGCCTTTTTGGGATTGATGAGTACGATATCGGCGTCACTTCCAACCGCGAGCGTTCCCTTTTGCGGGAAGAGTCCAAAGCGTTTCGCCGCGTTCGTACTCGTTACTTCTATTAATTTTGTAAGCGTTAACTTTTTCTTTTTGTATCCTTCGGAAAATGCGAACGGAAGCATTAGCTCGACGCCGGGAATGCCGCCGTAATCTTTCCATGCATTGCCTGTCTTTTTCTGTTCGAGCGGAGCCGGCGCGTGATCTGTTGCGATAAAGTCAAGGCTGCCATCGGCAAGGCCTTGCCAAAGCGCCGATCTATCGCCGGATTCTTTTATAACGGGCGCTGTTTTGATAAGCGAACCGAACTTTTTGAAATCGTCCTTCGTGAATGCAAGATAATGCGGACAAGTCTCTGCGCTTATATCGACACCGATCGACTTCGCCCACGCGATAAGGTTCGCGCCTTGCCCGGACGCAACATGAACGATGTGAACGCGCGCCTTTGTCTCACGCGCCAAGCCAATCGCCAGGGCAATGCCGTCTTTTTCCGCCGGTTCTGCGCGCGATGCGTAATAATCGTCGATCTTATTCTTATTTAGCACATTTAATGCCGCCATTCGTTCAGCAATGAGCTTACCCTCTTCCGCATGAACGCCGACGAGCGCGCCGATCTTTCGCGCGTATTGCATCACCTGCCCCATTTCGATGAACGAAAGCGCGCGGAAGGTATCCATGCCGGAGATCATGTAGGTCTTGAACGCCACAACGCCGGCCTTCCAAAGCTCTTCCATGTCGGCGAACCAATCTGTTGCACCTACGAGGTGCAACGAAGGTTCGCCGCGCATTGAATTTTGCGAAACTCCGCCCCAGAGCGCGAAGTCAACATATGCCACCCGTTCGATGACCTTTAATTTATTTTCGAGATTTGCAACCGAAGTGACGGGAGGCATGCACGTATCCGGCATATCTATTACGGTGGTAACTCCACCGGCGGCGGCGGCACGTGTTCCGTGCGCGAAATCTTCTCTATCTTCGAAACCAGGGGTGTCGAAATGAACGTGTGCGTCGATCGCACCTGGAATGGCAAGGAGGCCTGTCGCGTCTATAACATCGGCGCTCGGGGGATCCTTCGTCGCTTCGCTCCTCGGGATGACAGATAATATCTTCTCCCCATCCACGCAAATATCCACCGTCTTCGTTTCATTTCCTTCGCCAGTGGATATCTGGCAATTTGAGATGATAAGCATGTGGCGGTCAACTTACTTTATTTTATAGGATAAAGCAATAAGCAGATAGGTCATAGGCCAAGCCTGAAAACAATATATTTAGTCCCGTAATTATCGCTCCCACTTAGATCAATTACTAGGCATTTCGGAGAGAATATCCGGATCGATCAATCTTTTTCGCAAACGTTCATAAACTTTACCCGTGCGTTCAGAAATCGCTTCATCCACCTCTGCCGGAGTAACACCTAGCTTTTCAGCCGCTGTATCTCTAAATATTTCATAACCGACTATTCCATCCGCAACATCTTCCGCCAACTTGGATAACGAGGGCGGCGTAGCATTAGAGTTTGCTGTGATAGATTTTCTAGCAGCGTCTGTTTGTTTCAAATCCTTTATACTAGGCCATACATCTTCCTGAACCTCTAGCGGCTTGGATGGATTCAAGTCTCTGATATAACCCAATTTACACAGTTCATCCAATACATCGTTGGCGACAGCATATTTAAGCGGCGGATTGCCAGCAACCATCCACCGATTCTGTATATCTGTCGGAGTTAAGGAGATGCTATTCTTTTTTTCTGGAGGAATTGAACTTAAAATAAAACCTATTACCCGATCCTTAAGCGATATAGGGACGTTTGGGTCTTTTCTTCTTTTAGAAATAACATCTTTAAGAACCGCCGCACATTCGGAAGGTGTTAACGATACTATATAACCTAGACGACACAATTTATCATGCACTCTCCTTGCAATATTCGAATCGAGTGCAGTATTATTGGCAGCTTCCCATTTCTTTTTTATATTAGTTGCTGTTAAGGGAATATGACCTTTTTCCGTAGGAGATATCCCGCCCACTATAAATGCCGCAACTCGATCGGTAAGAATTTTTGGCGATTTTAAAGCGTCCTCGGCTCTTTCAGTTCTTATCGCTACATATTCGGCAGGTGTTAACGG
>CAIPVD010000267.1 GCA_903868375.1 uncultured delta proteobacterium | reverse complement strand
GGCTGCCGGTGAGGCATATCTGCGCAAAAATATTCATGATGTCGTTTTTGTAAATATGAATTTCAAGAACAATTCCATTGCCCATGTGCACGCAAGCTGGCTTGATCCGCATAAGATTCGGCAGTTTACTGTTGTCGGTTCGAAGCGAATGGCGATCTTCGATGACATGTCGAGCGCCGAGAAGCTTAAGATATACGATAAAGGAGTCGACCGCGTCACGGATAAGAACTCTTATGAGACATTTCTGACGCTACGTTCAGGCGACATACTCGTCCCGAAATTAAATATGGAAGAGCCATTGCGGATTGAATGTCAGGAGTTCCTTAGCTGTATAAAAGAGGCTCGCCAGCCGCTTGCCGATGTCGATAATGGCATAGAGGTTTTAAAGGTCCTTGAAGGCGCGCAGAAATCGCTCGATACAAACGGGTCCAATATAAAGCTCTCCTAAACAAAAAGGTAGCCGGTGGAAAATAAAAAATATTATGCTCATGAAACAGCGATAGTGGATAAAGGCGCCGAAATTGGCGATGGCACCAAAATATGGCATTTTAGCCATATAGCTGCCGGAGCTAAAATAGGGAGAGATTGTAAACTGGGCCAGAATGTTTATATAGCGCCGGGCGTGATAATTGGCAATAATGTAAAGATACAGAATAACGTTTCTTTATATGAGGGCGCGGTGCTTGAGGATAATGTTTTTTGCGGGCCATCAGCTGTATTTACGAATATATTCAACCCACGGAGCGGCTATCCCCGGAATTCGGCAGATTTTTTCAGAAAGACGCTCATGAAAGAGGGGTCCTCAATTGGCGCCAACGCTACCATAGTTTGCGGTTCTACGTTGGGGCGGCATTCATTCGTTGGGGCGGGATCTGTTGTAACGAAAGACGTCCCTGACTATTGCCTCGTATACGGTAACCCGGCCAATCCAAAAGGCTGGATGTGTGAGTGCGGCGAGAAGCTAGAATTTAAAAATGACAAAGCTAGCTGTAATACCTGCTCTAAAGAGTATAAGAAGGGGAAGACCGCAGTAGAAAGGACAAAATGAGTACCGATAACAACGCGAAGATGAAAATACCTCTCCTGGACCTTAAAAGCCAATATCGAACTATAAAGAGCGAGATTGATGCGGCTATACAAAAGATACTTGATAGCCAGAGTTTCATTCTCGGCCCGGAGGTAGCAGAGCTGGAAAATGCAATAGCCCGTTATTGCGGTACGAAATACGCTGTGGGTGTTACCTCGGGCACGGATGCGCTTTTTTTATCGTTGAAGGCCATGGGTATAGGTCAGGGGGATGAAGTTATCACAACGCCGTTCACTTTTATTGCAACAGGCGGAGCGATACATAATGCGGGCGCGACTCCGATCTTTGCTGACATCGATCCCAAGACATTTAATATCGATCCCAAGAAGATAAAAGAAAAGATCACGAAGAAGACGAAAGCAATAATGCCTGTACATCTCTACGGCCTAATGGCTTATATGGATCCGATCATGGCAATAGCCAAAGAGAATGATCTTAAGGTCATTGAGGACAATGCTCAGGCGATCGGTGCCGCCTATAAGGGTAAAGTTGCCGGCTCTATCGGCGATACCGGCTGCATTAGTTTCTTCCCCGGCAAGAATC
>CAIPVD010000266.1 GCA_903868375.1 uncultured delta proteobacterium | reverse complement strand
GTCCGCTGTTTTGAGAACGATAACGTTGTTCACGTGAATGGCAGCGTGAATCCATTATCGGATATCGAAACGGTCAACACGGAACTTCTTCTTGCAGACCTAGAAGCTGTCGAAAAGAAATTGGATAAGAACAAGGCCGCCGCAAAGACCGGTATAAAAGAGGCGAAGGAATTGCATCCGGTCCTGGAAAAATTGCAAAAGACGCTGCAAGATGGGCGTCCTGCAAGACAGGCGGGGCTTACCGAAAACGAACTAAAGCTCATTACCGATCTGTCGCTGATAACGTTGAAACCGGTGATGTATGTTGCGAACTGTGCCGATACGGATTTTAAATCACCTTCAGCGCACGTGAAGGCGGTGCAGGAATTCGCTTCAAGCGATGGCTCTGAATTCGCGCTGATATCCGGTTCAACCGAGGCTGATCTTGTAGACATGAGCGAGGAAGAGCGTTTACCGTTCCTTCAGGATATGGGCCTGTCCGAATCCGGCCTCGTCCGTTTGATCCACACCGGCTACAAACTTCTCGACCTCGTCACATTCTTCACGAAGGATGGTCCCGAAGCCAGAGCATGGACGGTAAAACGCGGGACAAAGGCTCCGCAGGCCGCCGGAAAAATTCACACCGATTTTGAAAAGGGTTTTATCAAGGCAGATGTTTATACTTACGATGAGCTGATAAAATTCGGCAGCGAAGCCGCGGTCCAATCAGCAGGCAAGATAAGAAGCGAAGGACAGGATTATATCGTGAAAGATGGAGATTTGATCCATTTTAAGTTTAATGTTTAAACCTTCTTCACAACTTCATCTAACGATTTTCTTGGCGGGGCTTTAGGTGAGGCGTTGGAATAGCCGATCGGCAAAATAGCTACAGGACGAATTTCGCCATCCAGCCCCAATATCTTTGCGGCCTTTCCTTCGTCGAATGCGCCTATCCAGCACGAAGAAAGGCCCAAATCCGCCACCGCTAGCAATATATTTTGAACTGCTGCCGCGGTATCTTGTAGCGCAAAAAGTTCACGGCCCCTTGAACCGTACGAGCGGCCGATATGCTCCATATCCGCGCAAACGACTATCGCCACCGGCGCATCATTTATAAAAGTCTGGTGACATGCGCGAAGCGCGATATCTTCTTTTACCTTTGGGTCGCGCACGACGAAGAACCTCCAGCACTGCGTATTTCCGGACGACGGCGCCCAGATCGCAGCTTCAAGAATTTTGTTCACCTGTTCATCGCTCACGTTCTTCTGGGAATCGAACTTCCTTATCGAACGTCGTTTTTTAACCAGCTCAAAGAATTCCATTGTTCTCTCCTTTTGTCATCCGACATTCCTATTGCCTCGCCTAAACTAATTATATATAAGTCGGCTGTCAATATGATTAAACCTAAAGCGTTACAAAAAGGCGATCTCATTGCAATAGCGGCACCGGCGAGCCCATTCGACAAAAAAGAATTCCTCTTCGCAGTAAAGCGGATGAAGAGCTTAGGCTTTGAGATAACGTTTCGGAAGGATATCTTCTCGAAGCAGCGTTACCTTGCCGGAAGCGACGAACGGCGCGCCGAAGAACTGAACGGATTCTTTGCCGACCCGAAGGTAAAAGCGATTTTCTTCGCGCGCGGCGGTTACGGCACATCGCGCATACTTCATCTCCTCGATGACGAAGCAGTTAAGGCCGATCCAAAGATAATAGTTGGCTATAGCGATATCACAGCACTTCACACGTGGCTTAAAGAGCACGGCATTGGCGGAACTTTTTACGGGCCAACGGTTGCCAAACATTTCCGGCATGCGCACAAGAAAACGATCGAACATCTTATCGCGGCGGTTACATCCAGGAAGCCGCTGGGAAAAATTCTACCTACCGGTGCTAAAGTTCTAAAGCATGGAGAAGCAGAAGGCTTGCTAGTTGGCGGGTGTTTAAGCCTTATCGTCAGCTCGCTTGGAACGCCGAATGAGTTAAAAACGGACGATTCAATTCTATTCTTGGAAGACGTATCTGAACCTATTTACAAATACGACCGAATGCTCACTCAACTTAAATCGGCTGGAAAATTGATGAACGTTAAGGGAATCATCTTCGGTTCGATGTCGTTATCTAAAGGTGAAAATGAGTCCTGGTTCAAGCCAATGCTAAAAGATGTCTTAAAGGAATTCCCGGGCCCCATTATTACGGATTTTCCGAGCGGCCATTTTGCGCTCGACAAGTTTTTCGCCACGCTGCCGCTTGGAGTAAATGTAAAGCTTTCTACAAAACCAGTCACGCTCGAAGCTACCGAGGCGGCACTTATATGAAAGAATCGATAAGTGAAGCGATGAGAAATGCCGTGAATGACGGCGTATTTCCTTCTGCCCAGCTGCTCGTTTCAAAGAACGGCGAGACGATCTTTCACGAGGCGTTCGGCAATGCAACTCTTGATACGATATTTGACTGCGCTTCGCTCACCAAACCTATCTCCACAACAACGCTTATCATGCAGCTTTGCGCCGAAGACAAGATACGAATCGACGATCCCATAAGCAGATATCTCCCAAGGTGCCAGCGAGAAGATGGCGAAGGCATAACGATCAGGCATCTATTGAACCATTCGAGCGGGCTTCCCGCGTGGCAGCCTTATTATCAAACCATTCCGACCGACGACATCGGCAAGCCGGCGGGAAAGATGGAAGTGATAGACGCCGTATGCCGCGAGCCACTGGCTTACAAGACCGGCTACCAAAGTATCTATTCAGATATCGGTTTCATATTGCTTGGCGAGATAATCGAAGCGGTTACAAAGAACACTCTCGATAAATTATTTGCCGAACAAGTTGCAAAACCGCTCTCGCTTACGAACACTTTTTTTATCCCCTTAAACACGTCTACACTTAAACACTTAAACACTTCCTTCGCCCCAACCGAGGACTGTCCATGGCGGCACAAGGTAATGCGCGGCGAGGTTCATGACCAGAACTGCTATGCGATGGGCGGAGTTGCCGGACACGCGGGGCTTTTTTCCACAACAACCGATATCAATAAATTCATTACCGCATTTGTCGAAAGTTATAAATCAGGCGGTTTCTTACCAAAAGAGACGGTCGAGCGATTTCTCCCCTTCCGCCACAAGCTTACCGAATGCAATTCAACTTGGCTGCTTGGCTGGGACAGGCCCAGCTACACGAACTCGCAGGCGGGCCAACATTTTTCTCCGATATCGATCGGACACTTGGGTTTTACCGGATGCTCGATGTGGATAGACCTGGAAAAAGATATCTGGATCGTAATGCTAACTAACCGCATTCATCCAACCACGATAAACGAAAAGATCCGCCAGTTTAGGCCGACCATCCATAATACAATATTTGAAGAGTTGTTCGCTTGATCTAATACGAACTTGCCAACTTTGCGTAATGTTCGGCCGACTTCACGAGCAATTTCAGTTCATCATCTGTAAGAGAACGTTTCACCTTGGCGGGAAAACCAATAACCAGGCTCTTTGGCGGGATTATCTGATTTTCAGTAACAAGCGCACCAGCTCCGATAATGCAATCGTCGCCTATCTTCACGCCATTCATGATTGTTGCGCCCATACCTATCAGGCAACGGTTGCCGATATTGCATCCGTGGATTATCGCGCGGTGGCCAATAGTTACATCATCGCCTATTGCAACGGAATGACCAACAGCTCCATGTACAACGGTTAGGTCTTGGATATTCGTTCGGCGCCCTACCTTGATGCTGTTAGAATCGCCCCTCATCACGGTGCCAAACCATATCCCGCACTCTTCGCCTATCTCCACATTTCCGATGATCGTGGCATTTTCCGCCACAAATACGCCTGCCACTACCCTTGGTGACTTGCCTTGATGATCGATTATCATGCGACCCAAATATCCACTTTATTTGCACATATCAATTGAAAAATAATTGCGCATGGACTAGCCTCCATAATCACTTATGACAGAGTACAAAACATACCTATTTCACGCGCACAACTTCACCGACACCCTTAAGTTAAAAGGCATCGATAAAATATTGGAAGGAAGCGCGACCGTTCAGTCGGCGACGAAGCTCATCTATCAAGATGGCGAAGGCTATTTCTTCATCTACCGCTTCGGTTCGATAATATTCTTCAATATCGATCAGGCCAGGCAAAAAGAGGTCCTCGATAGAATAACGGGCTTCACCGGCCAGAAGCCGGAGATACTAACTACGGAACAGTTCACCGTTGAAGTGCGTCCAAATGAAAAGAGTGCGGTCGGCTTCGAACATGCCGTGCTCGACAAGATAACCTTGGACCGCTTAGACATTCTGGCGCTAGTCCTTGCGCAGTCCACATCGCTGGAATATTTCGAAATTAAGGTCGATGAAATGCTAAAGCAGTCGGACGATATCGGCGCCGACCTTAAAAAAACGGGCCGGCTGGCAAAACGCGCGAGCGATATCAAAAAATTCATCGGGAACTGCATCACCACGAAACAGGACCTTGTCGCCACGCTCTATATCTTAGATAAACCGGATGAAACCTGGAACAATCAGGTGTTAGACAGCTTATATAAAGACGCTGCCGACATGTTCGAACTAAAGGACAGGTATAAAACGCTCGATTACAAACTAAGAATGATCCAGGAAAACCTGGAGCTAATTTCCGATCTTCTGCAACACAGGAACGCCAACCGCCTGGAGATGTCTATAATAATTCTGATCGTCGTGGAGATACTGCTTTTCTTGTGGCAGATGTTCTATCTTAAATAGGTTTCATCTCGCCATAGATGGCCTTCAAACTCTTGAGCTGCCTATCGGTCAACTTTACTTTTTTATCGGCTCCAAGCGTTAGGATGCCGTCATATTCGCTCACCGAAAGTATGGGAGCGGCATTTGCCGGATCGCCGGCCTTGCGAAGCTTAAAAATGAAATACTGATTCCCTTTGTCGTCGAACCACGGTTCTTGCTCGCATCTATATTCCTGCGGCGACCTGCTAACCTGCTTTAGCAAGTTTCCAGCCACGCCAAAAACTATCTGCTCGCGAGAAAATGCCTGTTCGATGGCGTTTTCCGGGTCGAATTTAAAAATTGAAGGTTTATAATCACCTTTCGTCTCTTTGCATTTTGTGGCCTCGCAATAAAAATCTCCGTCGATCAGCGCAGATCGCGGGGCCCTAAATTCACCCCGATTATCTTGATCGAGGCTCACCGTAACATCGCTATAAGTTTTGCCATCTTGCATCGTGGCATTGCACTTAAGATACTTGGCGCCAGATGAATAGCATCCGCTAAATGTAATCTCATTTTTTCCCATAATTTGAATCTCTGACTTATATGACAAAGACCGCTGTCTATAAGTGCATTCACCCCAATTTGTCAACCTCAAAGGCACGCCACGTATCAATCAAAAAGTTGTTACATTTCATAGAGTTTTTGTGTATTATGATTTACAATTTAGTGGATATCTGTTTTAAATTGGAACTAGAAATGAACATCAAACATATACACATGCTGGGGATATGTGGAACCGGCATGGGAAGCTTTGCAAAACTTTTAAAAGAATCTGGCTTTTCCGTAACGGGATCGGACGAGAACGTTTACCCGCCAATGTCGACCCAACTTGAGAATGCCGGTATTCGGTTGATGGGTGGATATAGGGCGGAAAATCTCATGTCGGAAGGTAAATATCCAGGCCTTGTGATAATCGGCAACGTAATATCGCGTGGAAATCCGGAGGCCGAAGAAGTTTTAAAGCTTGGGCTTCCTTATATGTCAATGCCGCAGGCGGTATCCGAATTCTTTCTAAAAGATCGGCATTCGATCGTCGTTGCAGGTACGCACGGCAAAACTACAACCTCCACGCTTTGTGCATGGCTCCTTGAAAGCGCTGGACTAGCCCCATCATTTTTGATCGGCGGCGTAGGTAAAAATCTAGGCACCGGGGCAAAATTGGGCAAAGGAAATTATTTCGTGATCGAAGGAGATGAATACGACACCGCGTTCTTCGATAAAGGCCCTAAGTTTTTGCACTACAGGCCGAAGAGCGTAATACTAGGCCCGATCGAATTCGACCATGCGGACATCTACAAAGACCTGGCACATGTAATGAGCTCGTTTGAAAAGCTCGTGGATATCATTCCATCCGACGGGCTTCTCCTCGCATGTGCAGACAGCGCAAATACGATGAAGCTGCTTTCTCGGGCGAAATGCAGGGTCGTGACCTACGGAATGGCGGATGGAGCGGATTACAGGCCGATCAACATCGAGATCTCCGATAAAGGAACGGCGTTCGAGCTACACAAAGTTCCTGGGTTCCTGGGTTCCTGGGTTCCAAAATTCCTAGTTCCTATGTGGGGTGATCATAATCTTCAAAACACGGCTGGCGTCGTAGGCCTCCTG